>JARRMH010000269.1:0-6032 GCA_037386205.1 Woeseiaceae bacterium
CGACCAGGGTGCGGTGCCGCCGTCCTTCTCCCGCAGCCGGTAATACATCAGGTCGTAGCCGTCGTCGAGCTGGATCGCGAACCAGTTCCAGCCTTCGAGATCCGGTCCGAGGACGCTCGTGCTCCACTCCCGATCGAGCCATGACAGTCCGGAAACGGCATGGTCGTCTCCCTCGATCGACAGGGTCCCTGCCGTCTGCAGGCGTGGAATGGAGTAATAGTAGGACGCGCTGTCGATGCTCGACGATTTTCTGGACAGACCGGCGTCGCCGTTGAGTACGGGCTCCCTGAGCGGCGTCAGCGTGAGATCCAGTGCGATGTCGTCGTCCGCTGCGCGAACGTCCCAGGACGTGCCGCCGCCGGCAACGATTTGCCAGTCATCGATCCAGACCCGGAAGGGCTCGGCCCGGGCACCCGCGAGTCCGACCGCGCCGCGCGAGAAGCGCTCGGCAACGTAGAAGCGCTTCCGCTCGGCGTCGGTTACCGCGAGATGGGCGATATAGACCTGGTTCGTCCGCCAGTCCGAATCGGCCTCGGGCGGCGTCGGCGTCAGCGAAAAGCGGAAAATCGTGAGCTCGTAGCCGAACCGGCGGCCATCGTCACCGTCGAGGTTGCCCGTGATGTACCACCATTCGTTGCGAAACGCCTCGTGAGGTCCGTGATCCTCGGGAAACGAGAACTGCTGCACCTCGACTGCCCTCGCAAAACCCTCGTTGTTGTCGTCGTTGAGCAGCGCCGCCAGCTGCGAAGACGATTCGGGGTCTTCGGCGGCGACGATGGCCGGCAGCACGCAGAGCACGATCAACAGCAGCCTGCCCATCGTCTACTCCTCCCGCATCACGATCGCGGGGCGATTGCGGCCCGCGCGCCAGGCGGGATAGATGCCGGCCAGCAGGGAAACGCCGACGGCGAACGCGACGGCCGACAGCAGGATGCCCGGGGCCACGGACATGTCGATCTGCCAGCCGAACGCCCGGCGGTTGATCACCTTGATCAGGACCCAGGCCATGACGAGACCCAGCGGTATGGCGGCAAGTCCGCTCAGCAGCCCGATCATCCCCGTCTGCATCGTGACCATGCTGCCGACCTGCCCCGGCGTCATGCCGAGGGCCCTCAGTAAGCCGAATTCGCGGGCGCGTTCGAGCTGCAGCGCCAGCATCGCGCCGAGAATGCCGATGAAGGCGACGCCCGTTGCGAGCCAGTAGAGCACGTCGGTGATCACGAAGGTCTGGTCGAAAATCTCGAGCGAGAGGTCACGAATCCTCGCATTCGAATCGACACGCAGGCGCTGCCGTCCCTCGCTGACCGACTGCACACTGGCAATGACGCGGTCGACGTCGGTACCCTCAGCGAGGTACAGGCCGAGCGTATCGACGCCGTCGTCATCGAAATAGCGATCGTAGTTGGCGCGGCTGATCATGACGGCGCTCGCGTTGATGTCGTAGCTCTGGTAACGCGCAGCCACCTTGAAAGATTGATCACCGTCGCGGGTCGGCAACGTGATGGCGTCGCCCGCGGCGACCCGGTGCTGGTAGGCGTACGGTTCGGACACGAGCACGACATCGTCGTTCTCCCAGGCCGCCCAGACTTCTTCCTGGTTGCCGTCGAGAAGCTGGGTGCCCGCGTAGGCCCCGGGCGCCATCCGGATCGCGAGGAGCTGCGTGCGGCCGGAGGCGTCCTCGATCCACGTGCGGCGACTCGTGCTGACCGCTTCTACTCCGTCGATGTTGCTCAGGTCCTCGATCACATCGGGGCGCAACGCACCGCGCTGCACGCCGGCGTAGACATCGGCCTGCAGCGTCTGCTGCAGCCAGTCCTGCACCGACCCGCGGAAACTGTCCACCATGACGCTGACGCCGATGGTCGCGGAGATGGCGATCGCCAGGGCGACGATGGCGACCGCCGTGCGGCTGAGACTCGCCGCGATTCCCGACACCGCCATGCGCATCGTGGTTCCGCCGGCCGACTGTGCAGCCGGCGACAACGCACGCGATGCCCAGCGCACCACGAGTGGGACGCAGCTCGCGAAGCCGAGGATGAGCAGGAAGACCGCTACCAGCCCGGCGACGAGATCCCGTCCGGAAACGAACAGGAGGATGACGGCAACGCCGATGGTGACCACACCGAGCAGCGCGACGTACGGCAGCGATTTGCCGGCGCGATGCTCGAGGGAGGAGCGTGCCATGGCGAGCCGGGGTGCGTAGGCCGTCGCTTCGATGGCGGGACCGGCGGCGGCGACCAGCGACGCACCGATCCCGGCGACCAGTCCCTTGGCGATCGAGAACGCCCCGACGCTGACGTCGGTGACGCTGACGCGAAAATAGAGATCGTTGATCGACCGCGACACGAGCTGCAACATCTGCTCGCCAAGAAAGATCCCCAGCACGATGCCGCCGGCGGCGGCAACCAGGCCCAGCAGGGCCGCTTCGCCGAGAAGCATCGCGAAAAGGCGGCTGCGCGTGACGCCGAGGGCGCGCAGCACGGCAATCAGTTCGCGGCGTTGCAGCACCGAGAAACTGACACTGTTGAAGATCAGGAACACGCCGACGAGCAGGGCGAGCAGGCTCATCGCCGTCAGGTTCGTCATGAACGCCTGGCTCATCGCGGCCGTCGCCTGCGTCCGGCCTGCGGCGGTCAGCAGCCGCGTCCCGTCCGGCAGCAGCGACTCGAGGCGCTCGACGGTCCGCTGATCGCCGTCGGCAATGCGCACGTCGATACGGGACAGCCAGCCCGCCTCTGCCAGCCAGGACTGCGCCGTTGCGATATCGGTGACGGCGATGTTGTCGAGTCCGGCCTGCTCGCTGCCGAAGGTGCCGAGCAGCGTCGCCGGGTGCGCAACGCCACCGGCGACCACCGTGAACGCATCGCCGACGTCGATGCCGAGCTGCGCTGCCGTGCGCTCTGACATCGTTACGGCGCCCGGCTCCGTCAGGAAGGCACGAAACAGGCTTTGCTGCGACTGCCCTCCGGACGCACTCGGCGTCGTTGCTTCGCTCGTGAACGCCCGGATCTCCTGTTCGGCAAACAGGTCGACGCCGAGAATGTCGAGGAGCGTGTCGCCGACTTCGACGGTCCCGTCGACAATCGGTGCAATCGCACGAACGCCGTGCTCGACCCGCAGGCGGGTGTAAACCTCCTCCCGGATCCCGCGCGCGCTGCCGACGACCTGGTGCGTGGCCTCACCGGTAACCTGGTCCATCGACAGCAGGAAGGCCTTGCGCGCACTCGCATTGGCAAGGTCGACCGCGACAATCACGGCAACGCCGATACCGATGCCGAGCAGCGCGAGCGCGAGCTGCCACGGGTGCCTCAGCAGGTAGCGGAAGCTGGCCTGGTAGCTGACCGGGATCATGCCGGGACGAGCTTGCCGTCGTGCAGCTCGAGCGTGCGGTCGCAGGTCGAGGCGATCGCGGCACTGTGGGTCGCCATGATCATCGTGCCGCCGTTCTCCCGGATCAGCCCCCCGAGCAAGGCAATGACCGATTCGGCCGCCTTCTCGTCGAGGTTGCCGGTCGGCTCGTCGGCCAGCAGCACCGCCGGCCGGTGGCTGAGCGCACGTGCAATGGCGACGCGCTGCTGCTCGCCGCCGGACAGCACATCCGGATAGCTGTCGGCCCGATCGGCGAGGCCGACCGCCTGCAGCAAAGCCGCGATACGCGCATCCGTCTCATCCCGCGGCACGTCATTGAGTTCGAGCACGAGACGAATGTTGTCGGCAACGGTGAGCGTCGGCACGAGGTTGAATGCCTGGTAGACGAAGCCGATATGCCGGCGGCGAAACAGTGTGAGCGCGCGCTCCGTCAGCCCGGTCAGGTCGACGCCCGCGACCACGACCCGGCCGGCATCGGGCGTATCGATGCCGCCAACCAGGTTCAGGAGCGTCGACTTGCCCGAGCCGCTGCGCCCCCGCAATGCGATGGTCTCGCCACGGCGAAATTCGGCGTCCACATCGTCGAGCACGACGTGTTCGCTCGCGCCTTCGCGAAAACTGCGGCAGACGCCGCGCAGCAGGATGTCGATGTCGTTGGTCATCGCCTCAGTCACCGGCGGCCTGGCACGACGGACATACGAACAGGTTCCGGCTTCCCATCGTACGGCGTTCGATCGACGCATCCGGGTCCGGTACGAGCGCCGGCTGATGCGCAGCGTCGCGCCGGCCAGCTTTTTCAGCTCGGCCCGGTCCAGCGCGGCCGGCTTGCGCGCCGGATCGATGCCGGCGACCCAGAGAATCTCCGAGCGCAGGTAGTTGCCGTTGCCGGCGAGAAACGCCTGGTCGAGGTACAGGCTGCCGAGCGCCCGCCCACGGAAGCGCTTGTCGAGCAGCCGCTCGACGATGCTCTCCGTCGTCAGCGCGGGATCGAGAATATCCGGGCCGGCACGGCGCAGAAACGGATGCTCGCGAAGCTGCCTGTCGTTCAGCACCTCGATGTCGGATGCGCTGTAGAGGAGCGCCCGGTGCGTCGGCGTGCAAAGCTCGATGCGCAGCTGCCGGTTCGTCTGCGGGGACCGTGGCCGTCGCAGCGTGTACCAGCGACCGTACAGTTGATTGTGGCTGTAAATCGTAAGGTTGTTGTCGAAGCGGGTCAGCATCGCCTTGCCTCGGGTCGTCACGCCCGTCACCACCCGGCCCGTCAGGCGGCGCTCGAATGGTTCCAGGCGCGGCAGGCCGAAAGCGACCCTTTCCATTCTCTGTCCGACCAGCACGGCCGCGACCCGGTCCGCAGCGCGGCGTATTTCAGGCCCCTCGGGCATTCGACCCTCGCTTTCCGCGACATCGCTTGGAGCAGTATTTCACCGCGTCCCAGTCACGCCGCCACTTGCGCCGCCAGGTGAATGGCAGCCCGCAGATCGGACAGGTCTTGGATGGCAAGTTCTCCTTGGCGTGCATGACGAGGTACGGCAGACGGGTTATCAGCGTATTTTACCGGGCGTCCTGGCGCGTTGGGGCGCGCCGGTACAACAAGATACACAAGGTGCCGGCACCCGCGCGGGCACTCAGCGCGCCGACACGCCACCGTCGATTGCGATCACCTGGCCCGTGAGATACGTATTGGCCGGATTAATGATGGTGAGCATCGTCTCGACAACCTCCGCCGGCGCCGGAAGCCGCTTCATCGGCGACGCCGCAGCCACCCTGTCCCGGATGGCGGGATCGATGCCCTCCGTGACCAGCGGTGTCGGGCTGAAATACGGGCAGACGGCATTGGCGCGAACGTTGTAACGCGCGTACTCGACCGCGGCCGTCTTCGTGAGCCCGACGACCGCGTGCTTGGCGGCAACGTAGGCTGCAAGCTTGGGCGCACCGCCGATCCCCGCCATCGAGGCCACGTTCAGTATCGAACCTCCGCCCTGCTCGAGCATCACCGGGATCTCGTGCTTCATGCCGAAGAACACGCCCTTGGCGTTGACGGCGAAGTTGCGGTCCATGTCCTCTTCGGTCGTTTCGACGAGGCTTTTCATCGGTGATGAAATGCCGGCATTGTTGACCGCCACGTCGATGCGTCCGAATCGTTCCACGGCGCGCGCGACGAAATCCGCGACCTGCTGCTCGACGGCCACGTCACTTGCGCAGGCCACGACATCGCCGGCGAGCGACTCGGCGAGACCCTGCACGGCGGCCTCATCAATGTCGGACAGCGCAAGCCGGGCGCCCTGGTCCGCGAGCCGCTGCGCCAGCAGGCTGCCGAAACCGCCCGCGGCGCCCGTGACCAGGACCACCTTGTTCTCGAATACCGGCATAGCCGTCATTCTCCGCCAGCAACGGCATGGAACGCCAGCCCTTGTCGGGATCCTAGGGAATTATCCAGGCCGCATCCGATGCAACCGGTTGGCCGTCGACAATCGGCAGAATGTACCCGCCCTTGTTGATGTAGCGCTGGCCGGGACCGAACGACGGGCGAGGGTACAGCGGCACGTACGCGCTCATGCTTTCGCCATGATCAATCATGTCGAGGGCAAACTCGCGGATCCGGAAGCGGCCCATGTGTTTCACCGTATCGTTGATGACGAGACAGGCAAAAAATGCCTCAGCCT
>JARRMH010000270.1:0-4103 GCA_037386205.1 Woeseiaceae bacterium
CAAACAGTGACTCGCATTCCCTGCGCGAGAGGTCGGCCGTCGTCGCCGTCGGGTGTCCGTGGTCGGTCGACGTTGCGCCCATCGACTTGAAGAACGCGCGGCGCTTGCGGTGCGCGGCGAGATACCCGTCCCAGGTTGACGTATCTTCTCCCGCGAGCTCACCGAAGCGCGCCACGTTGTCGGCAAATCCCTCGAAATCAGGGTCGGCAACCGGGTCGGGACGGTAGGCGGTCACGACGCGGCCGTCCCAGTCGCTGTCGCGAATCGCCTTGTGGTGGACCAGTTCGTCGAGGGGCGACTCGGTCGTTGCGAGCAATTCGATGTTGAAACGGTCGAACAGCGCGCGCGGGCGGAACTCGTCACGTTCGAGCGCCTCGTTGATCGCATCGAACATCTCGCCGGCATTCTCCGGTGTCAGCGTCTGGCCGAGACCGAAGACCTCGAAGAACACGTGATCGAGCCAGCTCCGCGACGGCGTCCCGCGAAAGAGGTAGTAGTGCTCGGCGAAAACCTGCCAGATCTTGCGCCGGTCCGTCTCGACGTCGGTGCCGTCGATCGTCGGGATGCCGAGCGACTCCATCGCAACGCCCTGGCTGTACAGCATGCGGACCAGGTAATGGTCCGGTATCAGCAACAGATCGACCGCGTTGGGGAACGGCTCGTTGAGTGCGAACCACGCAGGATCGGTGTGACCGTGCGGGCTGATGATGGGCAGGTCCTTTACTTTCTCGTACAGGCGTCGCGCGACGTCGCGGGTCGCGGCGTCGGCCGGAAAGAGTCGATCGGGGTGCAGCGAATGCTTGTTGTCCATCGCAGGGCTCCTTGCTCAGCGGCGCAGTGTAACGCCAATTGCCACCGGTAGCAATTTGGTCTATGGTAGGCGCCGATCAGTGACATGAAAGGGGGAAAGGTGCGTCACTCATTCTCTACAGCCACAGTTCTTGCGTTGTGCGTCCTGGCGACAGCCTGTGGCCCGCGCGACGATGTCGTTGTCCTGAAGCTCGCCCACAGCCTGGATACGGGCCACGCCGTGCACAAGGGCATGGTGCACATGGCCGAGCGGCTCGACGAGATTTCGAATGGCCACATGCGCATCGATGTCTATCCGAGCGGCCAGCTCGGGGGTGAGCGTGAGACGGTCGAGCTCCTGCAGATCGGCTCGATCGCGATGACCAAGGTGTCGACCGCCCCGCTCGAGAGTTTCGTGCCGGCCATGCAGATATTCAGCATCCCCTATGTGTTTCGCGACCGCGAACATTTCTTCAAGGTACTCGACTCGGAGATTGGCGAGGAGCTCTTGAAGTCGACGGAAGTGGCGCGCCTGCGTGGGCTCGGCTACTACGATGCCGGCAGCCGCAGCTTCTATACGACCGACAAGCCCGTGCGCACACCCGCGGATCTCAACGGGCTCAAGATTCGCGTGCAAAAGAGCCAGACGTCTGTGCGCATGGTCAAGGCGCTGGGCGGCAGCGCGACGCCGATTTCCTGGGGCGAGTTGTACACCGCATTGCAACAGGGCGTCGTTGACGGCGCGGAAAACAACCCGCCGAGTTTCTACCTGTCGCGGCATTATGAAATCTGCAAGTACTATTCACTCGATGAGCACACGTCGGTTCCCGACATCCTGCTCATGAGCAGCCGCATCTGGCACGATCTCTCGCCGCAACAACAGGCCTGGCTGCAGCAGGCCGTGGACGATTCCGTCACCTACCAGCGCAAGCTGTGGCGGGAGGCGACCGAGGAAGCGCTGGCGGCAGTCCAGGCGGCCGGGGTCGAGGTGTCGCGTCCTGACAAGGCGCCGTTCCAGGATGCCGTCCGCGAAATGAAAGCGACCTACAAAGGTACCGAGGTCGGCGATCTGCTGGCGCGTATCGAGGCGGTGGAGTAAAACCATGAAGAACGTTCTCGCAGCGCTCGACCACGCCCTTCGGTGGGCACTGATTGTCCTCATGGTCGGCCTCGTACTGGCCGTTACCTGGCAGGTCATCTCGCGTTACCTGTTCGCCAGCCCCAGTTCGTGGACCGAGGAGATTGCGCGATTCCTGCTGATCTGGATCGGCACGCTCGGCGCCGCCTACGCCTTCCGACTGAATGCACATATCGGACTCGACCTGCTGCCGAAGAAGCTGACCGGTGACGCGGCGCGGCGGCTGCACTGGTTCACCCAGTGTGTGATCATCGTGTTCGCGGTCGCCGTGCTCGTCATCGGCGGCAGCAGGCTCGTGTACCTCACCTGGGATCTCCGCCAGTACTCGGCCGTGCTGGGTCTGCCGATAGCCTTTGTCTATTCGATCATCCCGGTGACCGGCGTGCTGGTCGTCATCTATGCGCTGGCCGCTTTCCCGCACGTTCCCGACGCGGACACGATTCTGGAGGTTGAGTAATGTCGGTACTCATTCTGCTGCTCGTCTTCGTCGGCCTGTTCGCGCTCGGCGTCCCGATCGCCGTGTGCATCGGCGTATCGACGCTCGCCACGATGCTCGTCACGATGGCCTTCGATCCCGCCGTCACGACGATTGCGCAGCGCATGGCGGGCGGCCTCAACAGTTTTGCCCTGCTCGCCATCCCGCTGTTCATACTGTCCGGACAGCTCATGGCCCACGGCGGCATCGCGCGACGCCTGATCGACTTCTCCAAAGCCCTGATCGGGATGGTGCCGGGCGGGCTCGCCTTCGTGAACGTCATCAGCTGCACGCTGTTCGGTGCGATCTCGGGATCGGCGGTCGCCGCGACGTCGGCGATCGGTGGTTTCATGATCCCCGAGATGAACAAGGATGGCTACGACAAGAACTTCAACGCCGCCCTTACCGCAACGTCGGCCACGACGGGCCTGCTGATTCCACCGAGCAACGTCCTGATCATCTACGCCGTTGCGAGCGGCGGCGTGTCTATCGCGGCGCTGTTCGTGGCCGGGTACGTGCCGGGCATCCTCGTCGGCCTCGGGCTGATGGCCGTGTGTGCGTACTATGCCAAGCGTCACAACCTGCCACGCGGCGAGCGTGTGCCGTTCACCGTCACGATGCAGAAGACGCTGGCGGCATTACCGAGCCTGTTCCTGATCGTGCTGGTCATCGGCGGCATCCTCGGCGGCATCTTTACGGCGACCGAGGCGGGCGCGATCGCGGTGTTGTATGCGTTCGGGCTTGCGGCGCTCATCTACCGGGAGATCCGCGTCAGCGAACTCAAGGAGATCCTCCTGAAGTCGGCCGAGACGACGGCCATCGTCATGTTCCTGATCGCCACCTCCATGGCGATGTCATGGATCCTCGCCTACGAGAACATTCCGGCCATCGTGGCCGGGGCGCTCGTGGAGCTCAGCGACAATCCGATCATGATCCTGCTCTTGATCAACCTCGTGTTGTTGATGGTCGGGGTCTTCATGGACATGACGCCTGCCGTCCTGATCTTTACGCCGATCTTCCTGCCCGTCGCGACCGAACTCGGCATGTCGCCGCTGCACTTCGGCATCATGATGGTGCTGAACCTGTGCATCGGCCTGTGCACGCCGCCGGTCGGCAGCATCCTGTTCGTCGGCTGCGCGATCGCCAAGACCAGCATCGGTAATATCGTGCGGCCGATGTTGCCGATGTATTTCGCGATGTTCGTCGTACTGATGCTCGTGGCGTACGTGCCCGCGCTCAGCGAATTCCTGCCACGCTGGTTCGGGCTGATCGAATGAGCCCCGACACGCACGAGAAACAAATGAAAAGCAGCCATCCGACGATCAACGACGTTGCCGACAAGGCAGGTGTGTCCAAGCGAACGGTCTCGCGAGTCCTCAATAAATCCGACAAGGTCAATGCCGAGACCCGGCTGCGGGTGCAACAAGTCATCGACGAGATGAAATTCACGCCCAGTTCCCAGGCGCGGGGACTCGCGGCGCGGCGATCGTACCTGCTCGGCCTGATTTACGACATACCCACGCTGTTCACGAACGAGGTGCAGAAAGGCGTATTCAACGTCTCGGCGCTCGAGGGATACGACATTGTCGTGCATCCCTGCGAGTCCGACAGCCCGAAGCTCGTGGACGACGTGCGGCGCTTCGTGCGGCGCTCGAAAGTCGACGGCATCATCATGCTGCCGCCCGTGTCGGAGATGAAGGA
>JARRMH010000271.1:0-4883 GCA_037386205.1 Woeseiaceae bacterium
CTGGGAAATCGACTACGGCGACGATACCAATTCACGCGAACTCAACGGCTCGTCAACGCTTTACGTCGCGCCGGACGGCACACCATCGCAGGGCATTCGATCGACGACGATCAAGGCGCCGATGTCGACGATGAAAAGCAAGACCGGAATGAAGGATTTGCTGGATCAGGCACTTTAGACATTGTGGCCGGGCGCGAAGCGATTAGCGGAGCAATCGGCTCTGACGTTAGCGCATGTCGTCGTCGACGATATCGACACGGATCGTGGTAACCCGCTCGATCTGCCCCTGCCGCTGCTGGACTCCGATGCGTGGTAAACTGCGTTGCAAAACCCGCGCGCGGCTCGCGTGACGGGCGCCTACCGTCCCGAACAGAAGGCAAACCCCATGGACAGACGTGAATTCGTGAAACTGACCGGTATCGGCATGGGCAGCCTCATGCTGCCGTTCGCAGGGCACGCGGTCTCGGCCGAAGAACTGCTGGATCCCGGCATGGACTTCGCCACCAAGAAGCGGCTCGGCTCGATCGCGCTCGAGGCGGCAACGAAAGCAGGAGCGAGCTACGCCGACGCACGCATCGGCCGCTACCTGAACCAGTTCGTCACGGCGCAGGAGACGCGCGTCGACAACATCGTCAATACCGAGTCGGTCGGCATCGGCGTGCGCGTGATTGCCGACGGGACCTGGGGGTTCGCGGCCACATCCGACGTGTCGCCGGACAGCATTGCCGCAACGGCGCGCAAGGCCGTCGCCGTCGCCAAAGCGAATGCCAAGTTCCAGACAAGTCCCGTGCAACTCGCGCCCGTCAAGGGTGTCGGTGACGTCGAGTGGCGCACACCGATAAGGAAAAATGCCTTCGAAGTTCCGGTTGCGGAAAAAGTCGACCTCCTGATGGACGTCAACAACGGTCGGCAAGGACGGGTTCAAGACACGTTCCGGCCTCGGCAATCCCGTCGGCATGGGCTTCGAATACCTCGACGGCGACCCGGGGGAACAGATCCAGGTAGCCGGCGCCAATATCGGCTATCGCTTCTCCTACGACATGGTGCAGGATGCGCGCGACGCCGGACGCCAGCTGCAGGCCAAGCTGAAGGCACGCTCGGTCGAACCGGGCAAATACGACCTGGTGCTCGACCCGCATCACCTGATGCTGACCATTCACGAGTCGGTCGGCCATCCGCTCGAGCTCGACCGCGTGCTCGGTTACGAAGCCAACTACGCCGGCACGAGTTTCGCCACGCTGGACAAGTGGCGCAGCGGCAAATTCCAGTACGGCTCCGACATCGTCAACCTGTTCGCCGACAAGACGCAGAAATACTCGCTCGGCTACGTCGAGTACGACGACGAGGGGGTCAAGACAAAGGAATGGGACCTCGTGAAAGACGGCATCCTCGTCAACTACCAGGCCATCCGCGACCAGGTGCATATGATCGACCAGGACGAATCGCATGGTTGCTGCTACGCGCAGTCGTGGGCGGACGTGCAGTTCCAGCGCATGCCCAACGTGTCCCTGCGACCGAACAAGAAGGACCTGAGCGCCGACGACATCATCGCCGACGTCGAGAACGGCATCTACATTGTCGGCCGCGGCTCCTACTCGATCGACCAGCAACGCTACAACTTCCAGTTCGGCGGCCAGCTCTTCTACGAGATCAAGGACGGCAAGATCACCGAGCAGATCGAGGATGTCGCCTACCAGTCCAACACCCAGGAGTTCTGGAACGCGTGCGTCGCGATGGCCGGCGCCGGCGACTATCGTATCGGCGGTTCGTTTTTCGATGGCAAGGGCCAGCCCTCCCAGGTCAGCGCGGTATCGCACGGCTGTCCGACCACCCGCTTCAACCAGGTGAACGTCATCAACACTGCCCGCAAGGTCGGCTAGCGCGAAACACCCAGGAGACATCAGAACATGGCGATAATGACCAGACAGCAGGCGAAAGAACTCCTCACGCGGGTGCTCGAATTGTCCGAAGCCGACGAATGCGAGTGCAATCTCACGGGCTCCAACCAGGGCAATATTCGCTTCGCGCGCAACACGGTAACGACGTCGGGCGAAGTGAGCGACGTGACGCTCGCCGTGCAATCGAGCTTCGGCAAGCAGACCGGCGCTGCATCGATCAACGAATTCGACGACGACTCGCTCGAACGCGTCGTGCGGCGATCCGAGGAACTCGCGCGCCTCGCGCCGGAGAACCCGGAATGGGTGCCTTTGCTCGGCCCCCAGGACTACAAGGAGACACCGACCTGGTCCGAAGCCACGGCGAATGTCACGCCCGAGCAGCGTGCCCGCGCCGCCGAGGCCAGCATCGCGCCATCGAAAAAGAACGATCTCGTGGTCGCCGGTTTTCTCGACGACAGCGAAACCTTCAACGCGATCATGAACAGCAAGGGCCTGTTCGCCTACAACCTGCGTACGGAGTGTAATTTCACGGCCACGATCCGCACCGCCGACGGCACCGGATCCGGCTGGGCATCGCGCGACTACACCGACGTTACGAAGCTCGACACCGCCTCGGCCTCGCAAGTGGCGATCAGGAAGTCACTGGACTCACGCGACGCGAAGGCTATGGAGCCCGGGCGCTACACGGTCATCCTCGAGCCCGCCGCCTCGGCGGGGCTGCTCGCCAACATGGTCGACGCCATGAACCAGCGGGCGGCCGACGAGGGAAGGAGCTTCCTGAGCCGCAAGACCGAGGACGGCGAGGAAGCGCCTGAAGACAAGCCACACAACCGCGTCGGTGAGAAGCTGTTCGACGAGCGCGTCACCCTTTACAGTGACCCTGCACATCCCGAGGTACCGACGCCCGCGTTCGCCGGCGACGGCCACGCGGTCGGCCGCACCGTCTGGATCGACAAGGGCGTGGTCAAGGTCCTGCCGAACAGCCGCTACTGGGCCGACAAGACGGGGGTCCCCTACCGGCCTACCGCGTACACGGGCGGCGGCATTTTCGGCGGCAACACGCAGTTCATCATGGAGGGCGGCAACCGTTCGCTCGAAGAGATGATTGCCGACACGCGCCGCGGCGTGCTCGTCACGCGCACCTGGTACATCCGCGCCGTCGATCCGCAGACGCTGCTGTACACGGGTTTGACGCGCGACGGCACCTTCTATATCGAGGACGGCGAGATCAAGTACCCGATCAAGAACTTCCGCTTCAACGAGTCGCCGATCGTGATGCTCAACAACATCGAGGAACTCGGCCGGCCCGTGCGCATCAATGGCCGCATGGTGCCGCCGATGAAGATCCGCGATTTCACGTTCTCGAGCCTCTCGGATGCCGTCTGATCGCGCCTGAGCATGCGCCGGCGTGAACTGCTCAAGTCCGTGGGTGCCTCGCTGGCGCTGGCCGCGCTGCCGTTGGCCCGCGCCCGCGCCGCTGCGGTTCACGACTTCTATTTCACGCGGCTGAGCTACGAGTCCGGCGACTGGAACGTCGACGAACGGGCGCCGTCGAACATCATCAACGCGCTGATCGAGTACACGACGCTGCGCGTCGATCGCAACGAGCGCGTCGTGGCGCTGGCGGACCCGGCGATGCTGACTGCACCGTTCTGTTACCTGGCCGGCCGCCGCCTCGTGCGCTTCAACCATGCGGAACAGCAGAACTTCGAAACCTACGTCCAGAGCGGCGGCTTCGTGTTCGTGGACGACTGCAACCACGACATCGACGGCCTGTTCGCCGAGAGCTTCGAGGCCCAGATGGCGGAGATTTTCGGTGACGGCGCACTGGCGAAGATTCCGAACGACCACCGCATCTACAGCAGCTTCTTCGAGTTCGACGGCCCGCCGCGCACGGCGCAGGAACTCAACGGCTGGGGCGACGGCCTCGTTCACGAGTACCTCAAGGCCATCGAGATCGACGGACGCATTGCCGTGCTGTACAGCAACAAGGATTATGGCTGCGAATGGGACTACGACTTCCGCAACAAGCGCTTCATGGTGACGGACAACACGCGCTTCGCGGTCAACGTCGTCATCTATTCGATGACCGCGTGAGAGGCTGATGGACAGGGAACGCATCGAGAACAAGCTTGCGCAGCTGAACGAGGTGACCGCCCAGGTCGGCCGGGTCATCGTCGGCCAGGAGCACGTCGTCGAGGAAATGCTGCTGAGCCTCATGGCGGGCGGGCACTGCATCCTCGAGGGCGTGCCGGGCCTTGCGAAAACGCTGATGGTCGATACGCTATCGAAGGCGCTCGAACTCGACTTTCACCGCGTCCAGTTCACGCCCGACCTGATGCCGAGCGACATCATCGGCACGGAGATCCTCGAAGAGGATCACAGCACCGGCAAGCGCTTTTTCAAATTCCAGAAAGGGCCCGTGTTCACCAACGTGCTGCTCGCGGACGAGATCAACCGCACGCCGCCGAAGACCCAGTCGGCGCTGCTCGAGGCGATGCAGGAACACGCCGTGAGCTACGGCGGCGAACGTTACGTCCTGCCGGCGCCGTTCTTCGTGCTCGCCACGCAAAACCCCGTGGAGCAGGCCGGCACCTATCCGCTGCCCGAGGCGCAGCTCGACCGCTTCCTGCTGTTCATCCGCATTGACTACCCCAGCGCGGAGGAGGAGGTCGAGATTCTTGGCCGCACAACGGGCGTGGCCGCCCCCGACGTGCAAAGCGTACTCGGCGCCGAGGACGTGCTGGCGATCCGACGGCTGGTGCGCGAGGTCGACGCGAACGAGGTGCTGTTGCGCTATGTCGCCGACGTCGTGCGCGCCACGCGGCCGCAGGATGGCGGCCCGTCCATCGTGAAGGAATATGTGCGCTGGGGAGCCGGGCCGCGAGCCGGACAGGCGCTGGTCCTGTGCGCCAAGGCGCACGCGCTGCTGTCGGGTCGCTACGCGGTCACGTTGGACGATATTCGGCGCGTGGCCTACCCCGC
>JARRMH010000272.1:0-6901 GCA_037386205.1 Woeseiaceae bacterium
CCACCTCGATGCCCTCGCCTACCTGCGGACGGGTGGGGACTCGACGATTCTCAACTGTGGCTATGGTCACGGCTACAGCGTGCGCGAGGTCCTCGCAGCCGTCGAGCGGGCCAATGGCGCACCACTCAACGTCAGCGAAAAGCCGCGGCGCGCGGGGGACCCGCCCGAGCTCGTGGCCGTCGCCGACCGTATACGCGACGTGCTAGGCTGGACGCCGCGCTTCGATGACCTCGACACGATCGTGCGCACCAGCCTCGATTGGGAGCGCAAAATCGCCGCCCGGGATCCGACGGCCTACTGGGCCGCCTGAACAGAGAATGAGACTTCGCCGCCCACGATCGCTGAACGGACTCATACTGGTTGGCCTCGGGTTCGTGGCGCTGCCGCTGTTGCTTGCGGCGATCTGGGCGCTCGTAAACCTCGACCGCGTCGCGGAACAGAGCGAACAGCTCATGACGACGAGTGCTGCTGCCGCCGAGTACAGTCAGAGCCTCGATGAGCAGCACCGAACTCGCCGCGACAATCGGCGGCGGCGCGCACCGGATCGTGAGAACGCTGTCGGACCCCGAAGTCACGGATGAACAGCTGCAGACGGCAATCGAGGGTTTTTCCGATCTCGCCGAGCAGTCGGGTCGGCTGACCGGCATCCTGACCAGTTACGCAGATACCGAGTTGCAGAAGCTGCAGGCCACGGCACAGGACGCGCAGCGCATCTCGACCTGGCAGTTCTGGGCCCTGGTCCCCGGGACGATCGTCCTCGTGCTGATTTTCACGTTTCTCGTCTCGCGACCGATATCGCAGATCGACCGCGCCATCAAGCAGCTTGGCGAGAGCGGCTTTTCGAAACCGATCGAAATCAAGGGACCCCGGGATCTCGAAAGGCTCGGCCGCCAGCTGGACTGGCTGCGCGTGCGGCTGCTCGAGCTCGCGCAGGAGAAGAACAAGTTCCTGCGCCACATGTCGCACGAACTGAAGACGCCGCTCGCCAACATACGGGAAGGAACCGAACTCCTGCTCGACGGCTCGGTGGGCGAACTCGATCCTGCGCAACGCGAGGTCACCGATATCCTGCGCAGCAACGGACTGAGGCTGCAGCAGCTCATCGAAAACCTGTTATCGTTCAGCGCCTGGCAAACGAAGAGCGAAGTGCTGACGTTGTCCGATATTCCGCTGCGCGCACTGGTCATCTCGGTCGCCAGGGCCCAGCGGCTGGCGCTCAAGGCGGCGCACATCCAGCTCAAACTCGAAGTCGACGACATAATTGTGAACGCGGATAAGGAAAAAATCCGCACTGTTATCGATAATCTCTTGTCCAATGCAGTCAAGTTCACGCCGAGAGGAGGCGAGATCACGATTCGAGCCACCAGGACACCGACGAGTTTCGTGCTCGAATTCGGCGACACGGGGCCGGGCGTCCCGGAAGACGAGAGTCCCCGTATATTCGACGCCTTTTTCCAGGGGCGACGCGAACAGGGAGGCCAGGTCGGGGGCACCGGTATCGGGCTTTCCGTGGTGCTCGAGTGCATACAGGCTCACAACGGAACGGTGAAACTGGTTGAGTCGGACGACTTCTCTGGCGCACACTTCGTTATCGAGGTCCCGCAGGAGCGGGAAGTCTCACAACAGCAAATGGCGGCCAATGCCTGACACGAGTTTAAAAACGAGGAATGTGATACTCGCGCTCGCGACAACAGCGCTGTTGTCCGGCTGCGGCGCGACATCGAAGCTCGGCGACTGGCTGCGTGGCGGCGATGAATCCGCGACCAGTGACGCGGTGATTATCGGGGCACCGGATGCCGAGACCTACCTGGCCGAACTCTATGAGCTTGCGTCCGGGGACACCCGGCGACAGGCTGCGATCTACGAGGATGCGAGTTCGGCGGCTCAGCTGGCACCCGGCCCGAGCAGCTCGCTCAGGCTTGCGCTGGTGCTGGCAACCCCGGGCCATGCCAACAGCAACCCGTCCCGCGCCGTGACGATGTTGCGCGAGGTGCTCGAACAGGAACCGCTGCTGACCTCGGGAGAGCTGTCGCTCGCGACGGTCTCCCTATTGAATGCCGAACGCCTCGCTGCCGCCTCGGGCGAAGTGGCGCGGCTACTGGATGCGAGTCAACAGGCCGTGCGCAACGAGGAAGAATCTGCGAACCGGCGCGTCACCGCCGTCGAAGCGGAAAACCGCCGCTTGCGCGAGCAACTCGAAGAGGCCGAGGAAAAGCTCGAGGCCATCACGTCGATCGAACGCACGATCCGCGAACAGCAGTGAACCAGGGGCGGGACAGTGACCCTAATTGCTCGCAATTAGGGTCACTGTCCCCGTTCTGGTTGTTCGCTTTCACATTCGCACGCAGATGCACGATAATGACCTGATGGCCGCAAATCAGCAGCAACGTGCAGGCAAGATCCTCCTCGTCGACGACGACCCGGGGCTGTTGCGCCTTTTGAGCATTCGACTACGCGCCGAAGGTTACGAGGTCGAGGCCGTCGAATCCGCGCACAAGGCGCTCGGCGTCATGCACCGGTTCGGGCCCGATCTCGTTATCACCGACCTGCGCATGGACAAGATGGATGGCATCGGCCTGCTGCGGGAGTTGCAGACCAAGTCGCCGGGATTGCGCGTCATCATCATTACCGCGCACGGCACGATTCCCGACGCGGTGACGGCGACCCAGCACGGCGCGTTCGGCTTCCTGACCAAGCCAATCGACAAGGAAGAACTGATGTCGCTCGTCGACCGGGCGCTCAAGGTGTCCAGTTCGGTCGAGCCCGAAGCGGACTGGGCGTCCGGCATCATCACGCGTAATGCGGCCATGAAAGAGATCCTGCAACAGGCCAAGATGGTCGCAGCCACGGATGCCCGGGTCCTGATCGCGGGCGAAAGCGGCACGGGCAAGGAGCTCCTGGCACAGGCGATCCACAAGGCCAGCGATCGCCACAACATGCCGTTCACGGCCATCAACTGCTCGGCGATGGCGGAGAATTTGCTCGAATCCGAGCTTTTCGGTCACGAGAAAGGCGCGTTCACTGGCGCCACCCGAGCCCACGAGGGGCTGTTTCAGGCTTCCGAAGGCGGCACGTTGATGCTCGACGAGATCGGCGACATGCCGATGCGCCTGCAGGTCAAGCTGCTGCGCGTCCTGCAGGAAAACCAGGTACGCCCCGTGGGCAGTACCGAGGCGAAAGAGATCGACGTCCGCGTTATCTCGGCGACACACCGTGACCTCCAGGAGCTGATGACGGAGGGACGCTTCCGGGAAGACCTCTACTATCGGCTCAACGTCGTCAACATCCGCCTGCCCTCGCTGGACCAGCGTCGCGAGGATATCCCACTGCTGGTCACGCATTTCCTGCAGCAGATCGCGCAGCAAGCCGACCAGGAACGCAAGGTCTACGCGCCGGAAGCGGTGGAGATGCTGGTTACGGCCGAGTGGCCGGGCAACGTCCGACAGCTTTACAACGTCGTGCGCCAGAACGTCGCGTTGTCACGCTCACCCGTGATCAGCGGCGAACTCGTGCAGCAGTCGCTCGGCGAACATGCCGGCAAGCTGCTGTCGTTTGCAGATGCGCGCGATGAATTCACACGCAATTACCTGTCGCAAATCCTGCAGATAACGATGGGGAACGTCAGCCAGGCGGCGCGTCTTGCGAAACGCAACCGCACCGACTTTTACAAGTTACTGGCGCGCCACGACCTGAATCCGGATTCGTTCAAGAGCCGCTAGCCCGTCTTCTGTGCTCAGCCGACCGGCACGACGCTGCAGCCGCTGAGCAGCATCGCTTCGGATTCGGCATCATTGAGAACCTGTTCCGGGCTGGTACCGATGCAACTTACGGTCTTGCCGTGCTGATCGCGGCCCCTGACATGCCAGTGTCCCGTGGACAGTTCTTCGACGCGAAAAAACCAGCCGCGCACCCGGCCGCGAACTGGCAAGGACTGCCGAATCTGGCGATCGGGATGTTGCCCTCCATTCTTTTGGTGCATCGCTCTGCTCCTCTCATCCGTACCTGCAGTACGTTGGACAGCATTTTCGACCGAAGAATCGGACTTTTTTATTACCGGCAACGATGCGGCCCGCCAGAACTTAAAGTGAATGCTCAGGACTTGCGGGCAGTCTTCTGAAAACGATAACTATGCGAAAATTTTAGCGTTTGCCGAGTTTTTGCGCCCGCTGGTCGATTTTTGCGCGGTTTGCGCAAGAATTGGCGTGTCCCGTTGCCACGGGCCGGTATCTGCAGTGGTTCTACGGCGCGGCCTTCTTCGAATAGCTGTCGGCGCTCAGGCCGTACTTGTTCAGGAGGTCATAAAGCGTCGGACGCGTGATGCCGAGCAGCTCCGCCGCTTTCGAGATATTGCCATAGCTCTTCGTCAGGGCCACGCGGATCGCTTTCGACTCCGCGACCTGCCGGACCTCGCGCAGGTTCAGCGAGTCGCTTGTTTCAGCGCTCCCCTGCAGACCAAGGTCCATCGCGGGCCGTCGGCCATGATGACGGCGCCCTTGATCTTGTTCTCGAGTTCGCGGACATTGCCTGGCCACCCATAGGCCTCAATCGCCTCTATCGCATCGTCGGAGAAGCCGTTGATGGCGCGGTTCTGCTGCTTCGCGTATTTCTGCAGCAGCGTGCGTGCCAGCACGAGGCGCCCTTCCTCGCGGTCCCTGAGCGGCGGTATGTTGATGGTAATCTCGCTGACCCGGTAGAACAGGTCCTCGCGGAATCGCCCTTCCTCGATCAGTTGCTCCGGTTTCTGGTTGGTGGCACAGACAACCCGCACGTCCACCGGGATCTCCTTGCGCCCGCCGATCCGCTCGATGACGCGTTCCTGCAGGAAGCGCAGCATCTTGGCCTGCAGCGGCATCGGCATGTCGCCGATCTCGTCCAGGAACAGCGTCCCGCCGCTCGCCACTTCCACCTTGCCGATCGTCTGTTTGTGCGCCCCCGTGAAAGCACCCTTTTCGTGGCCGAACAACTCGGACTCGAGGAGATTTTCCGGGATCGCGGCGCAGTTGATCGCGACGAAATTCTCGTCAGCGCGCGAGCTGAGCCGATGCAGGGCGCGCGCCAGCAGTTCCTTGCCCGTACCGCTTTCGCCGAGCAGCAGGGTCGTCACATCGGTTGGGGCGATTTTCTCGATCATGCCACAGACCGCGAGCATCCCCTCGCTCGCCGCGACGATACCGTCGAGTGGCGACTCACCGACTGTGTCCTGCAGTCGCCGGTTCTCGGCTTCGTGTTCGGCGATGTTGAAGGCCCGATCCACGAGCAGCTTGAGGGTGTCGGTATCGACCGGTTTCTCGTAGAAGTCGTAGGCACCCTGGCCGACGGCCGTTAGCGCATTTTCCTGGTCGCCGTTGCCGGTCACGACGATGACCTTGGTGTGGGGCGCGAGCTTCAGGGTTTGTGCCAGTGTAGCGAGCCCCTCCTCGACGCCTTCGGGATGCGGCGGCAGGCCGAGATCCTGCAGGACGACCGCAGGCTCATGCCGGCGGAGTTCGGCGATCGCGTCCTCGCGATTCTCGGCCGTGTACACGTCATAGCCCTCGAAGCACCACTTGAGTTGCTTCAACAGCCCGGGATCGTCCTCGACGATCAGTAGCTTGCGTTCGTTGTCTGTCATACGGGAGCGGCCGGAAACGGCCCGTCCATATTTTGCCCAAGCTACCGAGTGTGCCATGAAGAAACAGGGCTGTGCAGTAGGTGGTTCACACCGACTCGTGTGACATGCACCCGGCTGGCCAGGCGGCGACATACGTAGTAACCGCATTTGCGAATTATTCTCATTTGCATTACCGTTTCGACATCTTGGGGTTGATTCAGGCATTGAAGGATATGCAACCACGCTCTGCTGCAGCCGTCGCCATCGTGGCGGCTCTTGTTACGACACCGCCTTCCGTCTTTGGACAAGACTTAAAGAAAGACGCTGAAGAGATTGAAACTGTTACGATAATTGGCAAGAAGACCGAAGCTGCCGACGTCCCGGGCTCGGCCCATGTCATCGACACCGAGGAGCTCCGAACCTTCGTCAACGCGGATGTCCTGCGCGTGCTGCGCTCGGTGCCCGGCGTCTACATTCAGGAAGAGGAAGGCTTTGGACTGCGGCCCAACATCGGTATTCGCGGCTCCGGCCTCGACCGCTCCGCCCGCATTGCCCTGCTCGAGGACGGTGTCCTGATCGCACCGGCGCCCTACGCCGCCTCGTCGGCCTACTATTTCCCGACGCAGCGCCGCATGAGCGCGGTCGAAGTGCTCAAAGGGCCGGCCGCAGTCGCCATCGGCCCACGGACAACCGGCGGTGCAATGAACATGATCTCGACGCCGATCCCCGATGCCTTGGAGGCCAATGCCGATATTCGCGGTGGGGGCCACTCCTCCCTGGATGCCCACCTCAATATCGGCAATCGCGGCGACCGTTTCTCCTGGCTGCTTGAAACGGTGCAGGCACATAACGACGGCTTCAAGACCATCGACGGGCCCGTCGGCGGCGACACGGGCTATGATCTGGAAGACTATGTCGCAAAATTCCAGCTCGATTCCGATCCCTCCAACCCCGTCTACCAGAGCCTGCGTGTCAAACTCGGGTACACGGACCAGCTGTCCAACGAGACCTATCTCGGGCTGACGGACGCGGATTTTGCGCTCGATCCAAACCGTCGCTACGCCGCCTCGGCAAACGACAAGTTCGTCTCCGAGCATGAGCAGTACCAGGCAACCTACGTCCTGGATACGGGCAGCGACTGGCGCGCCGAGGTCACGGCCTACCGGAACGACTTCCATCGCAACTGGTACAAACTGCAGTCGGTCGCCGGTCAGAGCATGAGCGACGTGCTCGCCGATCCGTCAGCCTATGCCGCCGAGTACGGCTTCCTGACCGGCGCAACGAGCGGCGACGACGATATCCAGATCCGCG
>JARRMH010000273.1:0-5135 GCA_037386205.1 Woeseiaceae bacterium
ATGTCGTAGTCGAGATACGACAGCATACGCTGCGTACCGTAGCCGCCGCGCAACGTGAAGATCGCATCGATGGCGTCGTCGGCAAACATCGCGTTGACGTCGGCCGCGCGATCGCGATCCTCGCCGGCCAGGTACTGGTTGCGTTCGAAGACGTGCTCGCCGGCCCGGACGCGAAAGCCGAACGACTCCAGGAGTTCGATCGAGTAGCGCACCGACTCGTCGTCTGCTGCGGGCCCGGCCGGCGCCACCAGTCCGACCGTGTTGCCTGCAGCCAGGCGACGGGGCTTGTGTCGGCGATTCCCCTCCCCTCGCGACGCGGTGGGCAGCACGCCTGCCGCGCCTGCAACTGTCGCGACGATCCCCGTCCGCAAAAGGTCCCTTCGATTCATAGCGTCCCCGCCTTATGGCCTGTCCGGATTACTTCGGCCGGCAATTCAATTATGATGGTGTGATGTCCTGCCTCGCAATCATACGATCTGCGCGCGACAAGATGTCGGCCAATGAGAAAAAGCTCGCCGACTTCATTCTCGATAACGCCTCGCTGATCCGCGATTACTCTTCCCAGCAAATCGCTGCAGCCGTCGGCGTGAGCCAGTCGAGCGTCGTCAAGTTCAGCCAGAAGATCGGCTACAAGGGCTTCACCGATCTCAAGCTGGCAATCCACGAGTCCGTCGTCAAGCAGGAGTCGAACGTCGCCGTTCTCGATGGCGCGCGCACCCGGGCCGGATCGCGCGTCTCGCTCAAAGACCAGTTGTTCCAGGCGAAAACCGAAGCCATCAGCGGTGCGACCACGCTGAACGAAGACAAGGCGATACGCGACGCGGCCCGGGCACTCGAATCGTGCCAGCGCCTGCAGCTCGTGGGCAGCGGCAATGCGTTCACGGTCGCACGCGATGCCGCCTTCCGCATGATGAGTCTCGGCAAGTCGGTGATCGCCGAAGGCGACAGCGAAGTGCAGTTGTCGGTTGTCGAAACCCTCGGCAAGGATGACTGCCTGTTCATCATCTCGTCGCTGGGCCAGTCGCCGCATCTCGTCCAGCTGGCGAAACGCGCGTCCAAAGGCGGCGCTACCGTGATCACGCTGACGAACCAGGTGGCCAACCCCGTTGCCGCTCTCGCGAACATCCGGTTGTACTCGATCTCGAGCGGTAGCGACCGGGAAATCCCCGACGTGATCGCCGTCACCTCGCAACAACACGTCACCGACCTCGTGTTCTATACGATCGCGGCCGGCGCCGGCCTGCCGCTGCGCAAGGACCCGGCTGGCCTGACCAACGCCCGCTGATCAGGTCGCCCACGGCACGTCCAGCGCGATCATGCTGTCGTAGTCCGGACGCTTGCGAATCACCTGGAACGTGTCGCCGCTGACCATGACCTCGGGCACCAGCGGGCGCGTGTTGTAACTCGAAGCCATGACGCTGCCGTAAGCGCCGGTGCCTTCGATTACGACGAGATCGCCCGGCTGCTGCTCCGGCAGCCTGCGACGGCGGGCGAACGTATCCCCGGTCTCGCAGACCGGGCCGACGATGTCGTAGGTCTTCTCGGCGGCCCCGTTCTCGTCCGCGCCGGCGATCGTGTGAAAAGCGTCGTACATGCTCGGCCGCAGGAAGTCGTTCATCGCGGCATCGATGATCAGAAACTGCGACGCCCCGTTCAGCTTCGTGTAGATCACCCTGCCAACCAGGATGCCGGCCGTGCCGACGAGCGAACGGCCGGGCTCGACGATGATGCGGCAACCGAGGTGGCCGACCGTCTCGCGCACGACGCGCGCATACTCGGTCGGCGCAGGCGCTCCGGTGTCTTCATCGCCGTAACTGATACCGAGCCCGCCGCCGAGATCGAGCGTCTCGATCCGGTGCCCGTCCGCCCGCAGTTGCTCGACGAGTTCGGCGATGCGGCTGAACGCCGCCGCAAAGGGCTCGAGCGACGTGATCTGCGAACCGATGTGCAGGTCGATGCCGCGCACCTCGATGCCTGGCAACGCGGCCGCTTCGGCATACGCCATCCGCGCGATATCCATCGCGATGCCGAACTTGTTTTCGGACTTGCCGGTCGAGATCTTCTCGTGGGTCCCGGCATCGATATCCGGGTTGATGCGAAACGCGATACGCGCCGAGCGGCCGAGATCGACGGCGGCGCGACTGATCGCGCGCAGTTCCTGCTCCGATTCGACATTGAACTGCAGGATGTCCTGTGCGAGCGCGAAGCGGATCTCGCGGTCGGTCTTGGCGACGCCCGAGTAGACGATCTTCTCCCGCGGCACGCCGGCCGCCAGGGCGCGCCGCAGTTCGCCTTCCGAAACGACGTCGGCACCGGCACCCAGCGCGGCCAGCTGCGCGATGATCGCCTGGTTGGAATTTGCCTTGACCGCGTAACAAATCAGGGCGTCGAATTCGGCCAGGGCCGCGGCATAGGCGCGATAGGCCGTATCGATGGCGGCACGCGAGTAGCAATAAAACGGCGTGCCGTGCGCCGCGGCGATTTCCCGCAGCGGAACGTCCTCGGCATGGTAATGTCCGTCGCGGTATCCGAAGCTGGTCATACGGGTTTCCAGTGCAAGGAATAAAATATTGTATTGGTTGACTGACCAGGAATAAATGATTACGTTGCCGTGACTTCGACGGCACGAGGCAGGTACGGCACATGGACTGGCTTTCGGTAATCCCGCCCCTCGTTGCGATCGCCGTCGTGCTGTGGCGCAAGGAGGTGATCGTCGCGCTGCTGCTCGCGATCTTCTCCGCCGAACTGCTGCAGCTCGCGTTTGCGTGGCACGTGCCGGGCTCGGCCGCGATCAACACGGTCGAGCGCATCGTGTCGGTGTTCGACAGCCCGGACAACGCGCGTATCCTCATATTCAGCTTCGTCATCGGCGCCTTCCTCGCCTACCTGCGCGTTTCAGGGGGCATCGCGGCGATGGTCGACAGCCTCGTGAATCGGGGCGTCGCAGGCAACGCCCGGCAGGCATCGTTGCTGACCAGCGCCGTCGGCGGTGTGATCTTCGTCGAATCGAATCTCAGCGTCCTCGCCTCCGGTATCATGTCGCGCGGCCTGTTCGACCGGCACGGGCTGAGCCGGGCCAAACTCGCCTACATCATCGACAGCACGTCGGCGCCGGTGTGCATCCTGATCCTGCTGAACGCCTGGGGGGCTTTCGTGCTGGTGCTGATCGAACAATACGACTTCGGCATGACGGCGCCGCAGGTCCTCTGGTCGACCGTCCCGCTCAACTTTTACGCGCTCATCACGCTCGTGATCGTGTTGTGGACGTCGATAACACAGCGCTGGTACGGCCCGCTGGCGAGCAGTCCGGCCGGGGTGGCGATCGACACACATCTCGAGGAAAAAATCGAGCCGAGCAAGCCCTATTTCATGATCATACCTTTGCTCGTCATGATCGTCGGCATGATCGGTTTCATGTTCTGGACCGGTGGCGGCGAGCTGGCCAACGGCAGCGGCTCCCGGTCGGTCCTCTACGCCACGCTGCTCGCGACCGTGGTTGCGTACGGCCTGATGCTGGCGAGCGGACGATTCACGCACAAACGGCTGGTGGCGGCCGCCATGCAGGGCATGGGGGACATCCTGCCGCTCGTTGTCATCGTGCTGCTGGCCCTGGCGCTCGGCCAGAGCCTCAAGGATCTCGGCACCGGCACCTATATTGCCGGGCTGGTCAGCGGCAATTTGCCGGTCTTTCTCATACCGGCGATGCTGTTCCTTGCCGGCGCGCTGATTTCCTTCTCGACGGGCACCTCGTGGGGCACGTTTGCCATCCTGATACCGCTCGGCATGCCCCTCGCCGTGACGCTGGACCTGTCGCCGCCATTACTGCTCGCTGCAATCCTCGGTGGCGGCGTATTCGGCGACCATTGTTCCCCGATCTCCGACACGACGGCCGTTTCGTCCATTGCTTCGGGCTGTGACCTGCTCGAACATGTGCGCACGCAATTGCCGTACGCGCTGACCGGCGGCATCATGGCATTCGTCCTGTATGTCGTTGCCGGCCTGGTCATGCTCTGAAAACCGGATCGCAGACTGATGAATTCTCGGTACCCGGTGCCGCGGTCGGCGTCATCAAGGACGGCGCCGTCGTGCACGCCCGCGGTTACGGCATTCGTGAAATCGGCATCCCGGGCGACGTTGACGAGAATACGCTGTTTCGCATCGCGTCGACCACCAAAGCAATGACGGCGGCGGCGCTCGCGATCCTCGTTGATGAAGGCAGGCTCAGCTGGGACGACAAGGTCGTCGATCATATCCCGGGGTTCGCGATGTACGATCCCTGGGTCACGGCCGAGTTCACGGTGACCGATTTGCTGACCCACCGCAGCGGGCTGGAGCCGTTTGCCGGCGACCTGATGCTCTGGCCGAAGCCCAATGAATTTACGCGCGCCGACATCATTGCCGGGCTGCGCTACTTCAAGGCCGAGTCGGGGTTTCGCACGGAGTACGCGTACGACAACCTGCTGTACATCGTCGCGGGCGAACTGGTGCCGGCCGTGACCGGGCAGGAGTGGCAGGACTTCGTGGATGCGCGCATCCTCGCACCGCTTGGCGCGACCCGGTGTTTTGCCGGGGCGATACCGGATCAGGAGATGCAGAATATCGCGGCGCCGCATTTGCTCGTCGACGGCTCGTTGCAGGTGGTCGAGCGTAACCGCGCGAGCGCCGCCGTGGACATGGCCGCCGCGGCCGGCGGCGTGCGCTGCAGCCTCGGGGACATGCTGCGCTGGGCGCAGTTGCAGCTGGGCCGCGGGGCCCTGCCTGACGGTTCGCGCGTCTTCAGCGAGAACCAGAGCCGGACGATGTGGAGTGCGCAAACGATCCTGCACCCGTCCGGCGAGCAGTACGCGCGCGATCGCACGCACTTTCGTGCATACGGTCTCGGCTGGCGGCTTGCCGATGTCCATGGTTTCAAAGAGGTCTCGCACACGGGCAGCTACACCGGCTTTCGCGCCCTGGTCACGCTGGTCCCGGAGATCGACCTGGCCGTCGTCGTGCTCCTGAACGCCTCGGCGGGCGATGCCCGCGCGGCCATCGCGCACGGCATCGTCAAGCCGCACCTCGGCGTGGATGATATCGACTGGGTGGACTATTTCGCGGCGGATGACGAACCGGCTGCGGCACCGCAGGCTGACGAG
>JARRMH010000274.1:0-4030 GCA_037386205.1 Woeseiaceae bacterium
GGGCGATTATCGACTCGCCTGGCGTGCGCGATTACGCGCCGGCGCTGGAGACCGCAGCGATCGCTGCGCAAGGTTTTCGCGAGATACGGGACGCAGCGCAGGGCTGCCGGTTTGCCAACTGCTGGCACCTGCGCGAACCGGGCTGCGCTGTCAGGGACCAGGTCGACGCAGGGACCATCAGCGCGCGACGCTACGAAAGCTACAGGCGCATCGTCAACATCACGCGCAAGCTCGCGGAAGGGCGCTACTAGAACGGAGGCCAACCCATTGGCTTGCCACCGAGCAGGTGCAGGTGAATGTGGAAGACCGACTGACCCGCTGCCTCGTTGCAGTTCATCACGGCGCGATAGCCATCGTCGGCAATTCCCTCGCTCGCGGCAATTTCCCTGGCCGCACCGTACAGGCTGCCGACGATCTCATGATCGTCATTCTCGATATGATTGATCGTCGAGATATGCTTGCGCGGAATGATCAGAACGTGCGTCGGTGCCTGTGGATTGATATCCCGAAAGGCGACGGCCGTGTCCGATTCATAAATCACTTCAGCCGGAATTTCGCCGGCCACGATCTTGCAGAACAGGCAGTCCATAGAGACTCCTTCAGTCAATGGTACGTCGGCCGTAGAACGCATGCGACAGCGTGCCTCCGTCGACGTACTCCAGTTCCCCACCGAGCGGCACGCCATGCGCAATACGACTTGCCTTGACGCCACGCCGGGCCGCGAGATCGGCAAGATAATGCGCTGTCGCGTCGCCCTCGACCGTCGGGTTGGTTGCGATGATGAGCTCTTGCACCTCGCGCTCACCCAGCCGGTCTTCGAGCGCGCCGAGTCCGAGTTCTTCAGGACCGATGCCATCGAGCGGCGATAAATGGCCCATCAGCACGAAGTAGAGCCCGCGAAAGCCGGTCGCATCCTCGAGCGCCATGACGTCGGCCGGCGATTCCACGACGCACAGCTGGGTCACGTCTCGTCCGCCTGCCGTGCAAATCGCGCACAGTTCCTGCTCGGTGAACATGCGGCAACGCTTGCAGTGGCCGATGCCGGCAACCGCGTCACTGAGCGCCTCCGAGAGTGTCCTTGCCCCGTCGCGATCGCGCTCGAGCAGGTGAAACGCAATGCGCTGCGCGGACTTCTGGCCGACGCCCGGCATGCAGCGCAAACCGTCGATCAGGCGTACGAGTAGTGGCGAGTACGACATCTAGAACGGCAGCTTCATCCCCGGAGGCAGGTTCAGGCCAGCGGCCATGCCCGAGAATTTCTCCTGGACAGTCTTCTCGACCTTGCCAACCGCATCGTTGGTCGCGGCCGCCACGAGATCCTCGAGCATCTCCTTGTCGTCATCGATCATCGAGTCGTCGATCTCGACTTTTTGCACCTGGTGCCGGCAATTCATGATGACGCGGACCATACCCGCACCCGACTCCCCGGTGACCGTGATCGAGGCCATCTCTTCCTGGGCCTTCTTCATGTCGGCCTGCATCTGCTGCGCCTGCTTCATCAGCTGGCCAATTCCACCTTTCATCAATTATTCCTCTGGTCTGCCTGCGGTGTCTGTATCAGTTCGATCGTGTCCGTCTTGAGCTCCGCACCGAACATGTTCTTCATTGCCTGAACATTCGGATCGGCCTCGAGTGACTGGCGGGCGGCCTCCAAGCGTTCGTCGGCGAGCCGGGATTCCTCCTGTACCGGTGTCTCCCCTTCATCGGCACCGAGTTCGATATCGACTTTAAGCGCCTCGCCGAAATGCTCCGAGAGTCTCGCAGCGAGCGTATCCGCGCGTCTTTTCGTCAGCATGGACTCGGACCGCGGATCGAGGCCCAGCGAAATAACGTTCTCCCTGCGACCCAGGTACACGCAATTGCTGGCCAGCAATCGCACTGCCCCATCGAGGCCGAGCTCCGCGACGAGCGCGCCCCAGTCCGGTTCGGCCCAGGCCGCGGCCTCCGCAACCGCCTGTTGCGGCGGCCTTGCACCCACGGCTGACGCGGCCGAGGCCGGGCGCGCCGCCGGGGCCTTTGCTTTGCCGGCCGTGCGACCCGCGCCGGCACCGCCTGCGGCGCTCGTGGCCGGGCGGAATGCCAGCATCCTGAGCAGCGTCATCTCTGCGCCGCTGCGAGGATCTGGTGACAGGTGAAGATCGCGCCGTCCCAGGATCGCGACCTGGTAGAACAGCTGGACGTCTTCCGGCGCCAGCGCAGCTGCGAGTTCGGCACACTCCTCCTCGTCCAGATCGTCTTCGGCATCCGAGGTGCCGACGACCTGGTACACGGCGATCCGTTGCAGGGCGCGGGCGAGATCCTCGAGCAGTCTCCCGTAACTCGGGAACTGCTCGTCGATCTCGCGGATCGCATCCACGATACCTTTGGCGTCTTCGTCGGCCAAAAGGCGCAACAGGCGCACCACATGGTCGCGATCTATTGTCCCGAGCATGCGCGCAACGCGGGACTCCTCGAGCGTACCGCCGCAATAGGCGATTGCCTGGTCCAGCAGGCTCAGGGCATCGCGCATACTGCCGTCCGCCGCGCGCGCGATCGTGGCCAGCGCCGCCGCATCCGTCTCGATCGATTCGGCCTCGCAAATATGTGCCAGCCGGTCCGAAATCAGCCGTGGCGTCATGCGCTTGAGGTTGAATTGCAGGCAGCGCGACAGGACGGTGACTGGCACCTTTTGCGGGTCTGTGGTCGCCAGCAGGAACTTCACGTGCGGCGGCGGCTCTTCGAGCGTCTTGAGCAGAGCGTTGAACGAACTCTTCGACAACATGTGCACCTCGTCGATCAGGTACACCTTGTAGCGACCGCGGGCGGGTGCGTACTGGACGTTGTCCAACAGGTCGCGGGTATCGTCAACCTTGGTCTTGGAGGCCGCATCGACTTCGATCAGATCGACGAAGCGTCCCTCGTCGATCTCGACGCAGGCACTGCACTCACCGCAGGGTTCGGATGTCACTCCCTGGGCGCAATTGAGCGCCTTGGCAAGAATCCGGGCGATCGTCGTCTTGCCGACGCCGCGCGTACCGGTAAAAAGGTAGGCATGATGCAGTCGCCCGGAGTCGAGGGCGTTGATCAGTGCCAGCAGCACGTGCTCCTGGCCGACCGTATCGGCAAAGTCTTTCGGCCGCCATTGGCGGGCCAGGACGAGATAACTCATAGGTGATCAGCTGCCTTCGGTATGCTTCCGAAGACCCAAGTGTAACGTAAAGTGGCCCGCGCCAGCCGCTTCCCGGCACCCGGCGTCACCGCTACCGTTGCTCCCTTCCGGGCCTGGCGGAGTTCGCGGCTGGCCGTCGCGGAAAAGCCGGCGCGGACCGGCCGCGATTATCTCCGCATCGGGCCGGAGACTCAACCGGTGGCCCGGAAAGGGATTACAACGGCTGGTCTTTCGAGATCACGTAGGCCGACGAACCGACGATCAGCGGGTCGGGCCCGTGTACCACACCACTGTCCTTGTCGGGATACTCCAGCGAGGAGAGAAAATGCTGCATGCAGTTGAGCCGGGCGCGCTGCTTGTCGTCCGACTTGATGATGGTCCAGGGAGCGTCGAGCGTGTCGGTATATAAGAACATGGCTTCCTTGGCCTCCGTGTACTCTTCCCACTTGTCGCGGGATTGCTCGTCGACCGGGCTCAGCTTCCACTGTTTGAGCGGATCGTGCGTGCGTGCTTCAAAACGGCGCAGCTGTTCCTCGCGCGTCACCGAGAACCAGTACTTGAACGATCGGATACCGGATCGAACCAGCATCCGTTCGAGATCGGGAACCTGGCGCATGAACTCGAGGTACTCGAGCGAGTCGCAGAACCCCATCACTCGCTCGACGCCCGCGCGGTTGTACCAGGAGCGGTCGAAAAAGACCATCTCACCCCGCGTCGGCAGGTGCTTCACGTAGCGCTGGAAGTACCACTGCCCGCGCTCGCGGTCGGTCGGCTTTTCCAGCGCGACGACCCGGGCCGCGCGAGGATTCAGGTGTTCCATGAAGCGCTTGATCGTTCCACCCTTCCCCGCGGCATCGCGGCCTTCAAACTGCACGACGACTT
>JARRMH010000275.1:0-4023 GCA_037386205.1 Woeseiaceae bacterium
CATCGCAATCGAGGACTCGCCGGCTGGAGTCGCAGCGGCGCGTGCCACCAGGCTACCGGTGATCGTGACGCGCAGCACCTATTTTTCTGATACACCGATGCCAGGCGCTGCGGCGATAGGGCTGGCCCTCGACAATCCGGCTGGCTGGGAACCGGAAGCGCCGGCCGGTCATTCACGAATCACGATAGACGACATCGAGAGCTGGCATCGCACAGTAACCGCATAATGCCGGTCCGCCTGGAATCCCGATGCATTCCGCGTGGGAAGATACTACAACACGCTAAACCGTCTGCCAGGGCTTGCATCGTCGGCAGTCGAAACCGGAGCCGCGTTCGTCAGCCCAGGAAGTCAGGCCTATTGGTCGCGGTGCGACCAAATCTCAGGGCCGTAGCCTGCCCGGAAGGTGCTGTCCGGCTGCGCAGGTGGCGGCAATCGGCCATTGGAAAGGCGCGGTCCTGTGACCGCGCCATGCGGCACATCGACGTTGGATGGCTGACCGGTTGCAACTGGCTCCGCTGGCTCGCAGGTAGCCGGAACAACGAGCCAAATCAGCGCCGTTGAAGTCGTGAAAGTACGCATTTATCAATTATGCAAAGGCGGGCAGGGTATGTATACTGCGACGCCCGAAAGGTCACCGAGGCGCGGTGGCAGAGTGGTTATGCAGCGGCCTGCAAAGCCGTGTACGCCGGTTCGATTCCGACCCGCGCCTCCATTTCACCTCTCCGATTGATCTAGAATACCGGGGCCATGACCCGGAGCCCGGGTGGTGGAATTGGTAGACACTGGGGACTTAAAATCCCCTGCCCGAAAGGGCGTGCCGGTTCGAGTCCGGCCCCGGGCACCAGTTCACTCCGATTGTTCCTGCAACCTCGCTTCGACCTGTGCGCGTTGTTTCGCAATGTTCGCCTGGACCGGTTCCAGCAAGCGCGCGAACCGTGGCTGTAACAAGGCGTCCCCCCAACGCGGGTCGTTGATGGCCAGGTAGTAGTTCGCCCAGCCGAGGTCTACGGCCCGTGACAATAATTCGTAAGCCACGTCATGATTCCCGCTCAGCAACGCGTTGAGCGCCATTGGTTCGAGAAAGTGCGGCGAGCTCAATGGCTCGCGCCGGACGATCCGATCGTCGCGATAGGCCAGCAACTCGGCCGCCTTCCCGGCAAAACCTGTTTGCTGGTAGGCGAATGCGAGCGCGTTGAGCGCATCCTGGCCGGGAATGACGTAGTTCGGCGGCATGATGGTCTGTGGAGCCGAATCGGGCACCGATTCGTATTCGCGTATGGCCTCGTCGAGGGCCCCCGCTTTGACCAGCGTGACCAACGCCTGGTCGAACCCGATCAAGGGCAGGTCGCTGTAGGCAAGATCTTGCCGCTCGAGAAAAGCGGCGAGTCTTTCGCGGGCCGGTTGGTGTTCGCCGCGCGCGTGCAGGACAGGCAACACGACCTGAAACAAAAATTCTCCTGATGCCACCGGCCCGGCAGCGACGCGGCTGTCCGCCGTCCGGGTCAGGCCGAGAGCCTGACAGGCAAAGGCGGTTCTCGGACCATCGTACCAGCCGAGCGCGTCCGCGTAGCGGCCCCATTCCATGTTGATTCCCGTCAGGCCATCAAGAATCGGGTTGGTCATTTCCGGCAAATGCGTGTGCCGCTCGAGGATCCGCAACGCGCGGTCAACGTCGCCGTCGTTGCTCAATCGGCCGGCGAGATTTGCGGTCATCGACGGCAGCAAGGGGTCGATCTCATGACCCTTTTCCTGCAATCGATCTGCCTCTTCGTACTTGCCTACCGACCGCAGGATCAGGGACAGCCAATTGTAGGTATCACTGAAGGATGGATCGAGTTCGAGGGCGCGACGCAAGTGCGCGATGCCTTGTTCGAGAGAATCCGGGCCGAGGTTGGCCTGCAGGAGTCCGAGAATCGCGTGACCCTCGGCGAGGGCAGGATCGAGGTCGATGGACCTTTCTGCTGCAGCCAGCGCCTCAGCGAAGCTATCTTCGCTGAGGTCGGGCGCCATGATGAACAGCGCATACGCCAGCCCGGCATGGGCGAGTGCGTAGTGGGGGTCCAGTTCGAGCGCGCGCCGGAATGCGGCACGGGCCTCCTGGTGCCAGCCGGCCAGACGGTCGTGGGCGTACTTGCGGCCGACCAGGTACTCGTCGTATGCCTCCAGGTTATCGGTCATGCGGCGTTCGGGCGATGCGCCCCCGGCTTCGATTTCTGCAACGATTCGCGACGCGACGGCATTTGCTATTTCCGACTGTATTGCGAATATCGCCTCGAGCTGACGATCGAACGTCTCGCTCCAGATCTGCACGCCGGACTCGTCGGTCAGTCGGGCCGTCACGCGAACGAGCTGGCCGTCACGGCGGATGCTGCCCTCAAGCAGGTACTCCACCGCGAGCAATTTGCTGATTTCGGCAAGCGCGAGGTCGCTGTCCCGGAATGCCTCGGAGGACCGCCAGCCGAGCACGTGCATCGACCGTGTGGCCGCGAGCCGGTGCAGGATCTCCTCGGCGACGCCGTCGGAGAAGTACCCGGTATCGGGATTCGGGTCCAGGTTGGCAAACGGCAGCACGGCAACCGAGTTCGGCGGGCGGACCACATCCGGCTCCACAGTGACGCTGATGGCGCCAATCGTGTTCCAGACCTGCATCAGCGTGACCGCAAGAACAGCAACCGCGACAATCGTAAGGCCGCTCAGCATCCCGTAGTCCCGGCCGGTCAGTCCCGAGGCCTCGAATCCACCCGCAGGGCTCTTCACCGTTCGGAATACACCGTCCCGGCGGACGTCGAACAGCCAGCCGAAAAGCACGACGACCGGGAACAAGGCCGCGGCGGAGACAAAAAGGTAGCGTAGCGCGGCGTCCGGAATGCCCCACGCTGGGAAGAACACGGATGCGACTTCGATGACGACCCAGGCACCGACGACGTAAAGTCCGACGAGCTGGAACACCTGGCGATGCCGCATTTCCTGCAGGAACTTCACGCTCGTTCCTATTCTTGTTCCGAACCTCGACAGTTTAGCGCAACCGCCATGCGATCACCCGGTTTGACCCAGTTCACAGCCGAAACCACGACTGGTTCGCAGTTTTGACATAATTTGCCCGCTTTCGCTGGCCGCGACGCGTTACCGGTGCCAAATAAGGGGTCTCGACAACCGGAGCCCTGTCATGGCGGCCATTGCAAAAAACAACGTGAGCTATCGCCTGCTGGAGCGGCTGAGCAATCTCGTGATTTGCAGCAGCTGTTTGCGCAGGGGCAAAGTGACGCCCGTGCCCCAGATCATCTCCGGCCGGCATTCCTTGACCAACGAGTGCGCCGAGTGCCGTTCGCGCCACGCCGAAAGACGGAGCGACGGCCGCAAGCGGGCAACGCTGCTGACGTTGCCGCGCTGATCCCGCCGGGTCGTGCATCGTCCCGTTGACGGTGCGACAATGCGCGCCGATGGCCAAGCTCTACTTCTATTACTCGTCCATGAACGCCGGCAAGTCGACGAACCTGCTGCAGTCGAGTTACAACTACAAAGAGCGCGGCATGAACACGCTGGTGCTGGCGCCCGGCTTCGACGACCGCTACGACATCGGCAAGGTCACGTCGCGAATCGGCATCGAGTCGGAAGCTACGACGTTCGCTAACGACACCGATCTCTTCAAGCTGGTCGAAGAGAGCAATGCGGCCGAACCCCTGCACTGTGTGTTGATCGACGAGGCCCAGTTCCTGACCCGCGACCAGGTGTTCCAGCTCAGCGAGGTCACCGACAAGCTGAACATTCCGGTGTTGGCCTACGGCCTGCGCACCGACTTCCAGGGGGAGCCGTTCGAGGGCAGCAAGTACCTGCTGGCCTGGTCGGACAACCTCAAGGAGATCAAGGCGATCTGTCACTGCGGCACCAAGGCGACGATGGTGCTGCGCATGGATGAGCACGGGAATGCCGTGACGGAGGGCTCACAGGTCGAGATCGGCGGCAACGACCGCTACGTGTCGATGTGCCGCAAGCACTTCAAGAAGTCGTTCTTCGGCTGATCAG
>JARRMH010000276.1:0-3998 GCA_037386205.1 Woeseiaceae bacterium
GACGCCGTCCGGGTGACTCTGAGCGAGGCGTCCGGGCTGTCGCATGATCTGCCCGAGGACTATGTCGCCTGCCTGCTGAATGCTCTCGGTGTGACCGATGCCGGCTGGCGCATCGATCTGGACACCCGCCTGCCGATCGGCAAGGGCCTCGGCTCGTCCGCGGCAATCGCGGTCGCGATCGCGCGCGCCTTCAATGCCAGGCTCGGTCTCGGCCTCGATGACGCAGGTATCAACGCCGTCGCATTCGAGAGCGAGAAGCTGGCGCACGGATCCCCGTCGGGTATCGACAATACGCTCGCGACATTCGCCGAACCCATGCTTTTCCGCAATGATGGCAACCTGCACTGCGAGCTCGTCGAGCCTGCAGGCAGGCCGCCGCTGATCGTCGCGTGGGGCGAGGAGACCGGCAGGACGAGTGACATGGTAGCGGGCGTGCGGGAGCGCCGCGCGCGGGCGCAACCCTATTTCGAGTCGCTGTTCGACGCCATGGACAGGCTGAGTCGGGACGGGGCCGGACTACTTGCCGCTGGTGACTGGACAGCGCTCGGTCGATTGATGAACATCTGCCAGGGGCTGCTCAATGCCATCGGTGTGTCGACGCCGCAACTCGAGCGCATGATCGCACTGGCGCGACAAAGCGGAGCCGCCGGGGCCAAGCTAACCGGCGCGGGCGGCGGCGGATCGATCGTCGCGCTGTGCCCGGGATCCGTGGACGAGGTCGATGGGGCGCTGCGGCACGCCGGCTACTCCACCTTCATTCCGGGTACGCACGGAGACTCATGAAAGACCAGCACAGAAAAGTTTCCTCGGAACAAGAGCAGCTGATACTCGTCGACCGGGAGGATCGTGAAGTCGGTTACCTGTCCAAAGCCGATGCGCATGATGGCAAAGGCGTGCTGCATCGGGCGTTCTCGCTCTTCCTTTTCAACGACGACGGGCAGCTGCTGCTGCAACAACGAGCGCCGGACAAACGCCTCTGGGGTGGCTTCTGGTCGAACAGCTGCTGCAGCCATCCGCGCCGCGGTGAGTCACTCGATATCGCGACCCGGCGGCGCCTGCGCGAAGAACTCAACTTCGGGACGGAACTCGAGCACGTCTACTGGTTCTGTTACGAAGCCCGGTTCGGCGCAGCCGGTTCCGAGAACGAGCTGTGTCACGTCTATCTCGGGCGGGCGTCTGCCGATGTCCATCCCAACGACAGCGAGATCGCGGCAATCCGGTACCTCGGGCCCGACCAGCTGGAAGAGGAGTTTGCGACGCGACCCGAGACGCTCACGCCGTGGTTCAGGCAGGAGTGGCGGGAACTGACTTCGAAGTATCGCGAGAAGCTGCGGCGCTACTGTGCGCTGGACTAGGCGATGTACCGGTAGTACTCGATGCCGAGATCGGCAAAGTGGCGTTCGTCGGAGGTGCCGACGTCGGCGATCACGAACTCGTTCGCCGGTTCATACTCGAGTCCGGCAGCGCGGCGCCCGGCGTGCAACGCCGTGTATTGTTCGAAGTCGACGTCGATGGCGAATTCGAGCGCTTCGTTGAAGCGGATCTTGCGCGTTGCCTCGCGCCAGCCCTCCGCCATGAAGAACGGAATGACTTCGGCGGCATCACCACTGCCGTAACCGAGCGTCAGCACTTCCTCGCCGACGTCGAGAGAGTTCTCGGCAAGCGCCTGCTCGAACCCCGCAGCCATCCAGGCGGGCAGCGCCGCCGTATAAAGGTTGCCGAGGTCGCGCATGGCCGTGCTACCGAGCCGCAACTTGTCCAGGACTTCTTCCCGGTACTTGCGCTCCGCGCGAAATGCGCGCAGTGCCGCCATCGTCAGCGGGTAGGCTTCGTAGCTCAGGCGCTCAGGCGTCGCCAGCTTGGCAACTTCGGGCGATGCCGACATTTCGGCGAGCATGGCATCGAAGTCGATGCCGGCCGCCTCGCAATACGAAGCGAGTTCGGCGCGGTCGGCCGCCTCGCCACGGCTCAATGCAAACATATACGACACGGCCCAGCCCGTCTCGGGCATGCGTCGATACGGCCGGTGCATGAACACGGTCCGCAGCGACCGCAGGTACTCTGTCGCTTGCAGGCCGCGTTTCTCGTACATGTCGCTGAGCGCCTGCAAGGTTTCGTCGATGTAGCAGGTGGTCGAGTACTTGCCGTTGAAGACCGGGAAGTCCTGCACGTGATGGGATTCGGAACGGTCCTGGCCGCAAAAGCGCAGCATTGGCTTGCGGAAATCCATGATCCGGTAGTCCGATGCCGAACCCGAACCGACGAGGTCGACGACGGCGAGTTGCGGGTCTTCTTCGAGCAGCATCGCGACCGCGCCCGCACCCTGTGTCGGCTCACCGGAACTGCCGCGGGCGTATTCCGCGATATCGGCGCAAACGACGATCGCCTGGCTGCCGGCGCCATCGAGCGCAAGATGACGAATCGCCCCTTTCATGCCGTAGACGCCACCGAGGCAGGCGTGCTTGAACTCCGGGACTTCGCAGCTGCGCGAAATGGGCGGCTTGCCCCGGGCCGTCAGCGCCGCATCCACCATGCCCTTGACGATGATGGCGCCGGCCGAGTTGTCGGTGCTCGATTCGGTACCGAGCCCGAGAAACTTCACGCGGCGAGGGTCGACGTCATACTGGTCGATCAGGCGTATGACGGCGTTTGCCGCCATCGTGTACATGCTCTGGTGCGTGCCGCGAACGCGGAAGCTGCGGCCCACGACCTCCCGAATCTTGGGCCACTGGTTGTCGGTCCAATGACACCAGTCCTCCAGCCATACCCGGTATGGCGGGACATATCCGGCAAGGCCGCTGATTCCGATCGGTCGTGTAGTAGTCGAGCGCTTCATGGCGAAAGTACGTGGTTAGCCCGGCGATTTTAGTGGCGCCGGCCTTATCACTCAATACTTTATTCGACCCTGGCGGTATTTCGATCCGCCGTCATGGGTGGATTCCTCGGCTGATGCAAGTGATTCTCATTATTATCTCCCTTCGAAGTCAGACGGAAACGAGGGCGACCAGGAGTGCCCCCATCATGGTAAAACTGGCGCCGATCCCGTAGGCGACCACGAGCGCCACGTACTTCAGGAACGTCAGAATGTGTCCCTGCCCGTAAACCGTCCGCATCGCTTTGTAAAGATACACAGGAATATAAAGGGACGCCGCGACGACTACCAGTATGGCGAGCGGCTTCGGGATAAAGACCAGGCCCGCCAGGCGCGAAAACAGGATCTCCAGCGTCAGGATCAGGAAGAAAAACGCATGGAAGTGCACGAAGAACAGCAGGTGCTCGACGAAATAGCGCCGCGATAACGGGTACAGGCCTTTGAGGACGAGGGCCATGACCGGCAGCAGGACGATCAGTGCGACCGGAATATTGTCGAGCAACAGGCTGCCGAGGGTCTTGCCTTCATCGGCCGCGATCCGTTCGCAGATTTCCTCGAGTCGTTCCGGGGTCAGGCGTCGCTGCACCCAATCGGGCAGCTGATCCGTGCCGCTCGCCACGCATTTGCCGGTTTCCTCGTCGACACGGACGTTGAACCCGCTCTGTGAGCCGTCGCCGAAGAGGGTGATAGACGTCCCGTCCTCCTCGTCCCGGATGGCTGCCCGCGCGTTTCTTGCCTGTTCTTCGGTGAGTTTTCCGCTGGCCTCGAGTTCCTCGATTTTGGCTGCCGCATCCGCGAGTTGCTTCTCGACGTCTTCGACCTGTTCGGGCGTAGGCTCCGGCTCGGGTTCCGGTTCGAACAGCAGGCTCAGGTCGTCGCGCGGGTCGAAAAAGGCGACGACGAAAAAGATGACGCTGAGCACGAGATACATGCGAAACGGCGGCATGTAGCGCGCACGGCGCCCTTCGAGATAGTCGCGCGTCAGTTTGCCCGGCCGGACAAGCAGCGGCACCACGGTGCGCCACAGTCGTGAGTCGAGTTCGAACAGGTCGCCGAACGCGTCGCGCGTCAATTCCCACAGGCTGATCAGACGACTGGTGGCCCGCTGTCCGCACTGGCCGCAGTA
>JARRMH010000277.1:0-4792 GCA_037386205.1 Woeseiaceae bacterium
AAAAGGAATATCCCCAGTGCGTTGTAAGCAGCCCAGTTGCCGGGCTGCAGGCCAATGGCCCGGCGCAACGTCCGTTCGGCCGCCTCGGGCTGGTTGAGCAAGCGCTGTGCCTCGCTGAGCCCGAGCAGCGCCGTGACGTTGTTCGGGTTGATGCGCAATGCTTCTTCGTTGGCACTTGCCGAATCCGCATAGCGCCCGGTATGCCGGTACAGGTCGCCCAGTGCGGCATGCACGACGTCGAGATTCGGGTTTAGTTCCAGCGCGTGGGCGCAGGCGCTTTCCGCCTCACTGATATAACGGCTGTCGAGCGCCGCGGAATACTGCCAGACCAGTGCGCCGCAGCGACCCGCATGCGCAGCCGCGTACTCGGGATCGACATCGAGGGCTTTATCAAACCATTCGAGCGCCTTGCCGGTCGTTGCCACCGTCCTTGGCTTGTCCAGTTCCTCGATACCATGGCGATACAGTACATAGGTGTCGAGCTCCGGTTCGTAGTCCGGTGGCGGCGTCAGTTCCTGGATTGTGTCGGGTAACGAGACCCGCAGCGACGAGACGGTCAGTTGCGTGACCTCATCGAGGATGTCGAAGAAATCCTTCTTCGGCCGGTCGAACGTGCGTGACAGTTTGTGAAAGCCCGTCGCCGAATCGATGAGCTGCGTAATGACGCGGATCCTGTCACCCGACATCTCGACGCTGCCTTCCAGGTACATCGCAACGCGCAGGCGGTCGCGTACCTTGTCGGAAGGCGAGTTTGGATCCAGCGTCGATGAGTCGCCGCGCGACGAGACAAGCAGACCAGGGACCCGGGAGAGCCGCGTTATAACGTCATCGACAAGGCCATTGGCGAAGATCCGGGTCTCATCGCTGCCGTCGTTGTTGAGGAAGGGCAAAACAGCGATGGAGTTGTGCGCGATGGGGAGCTCCGGCGTTGGCAGCTCGGTCGATGTCGCCGTTGCCGAATAGGGCAGGCCGATGAATTTGTCGTAGGCGAATACAAGCATGCCGGGAAGCCCGCGATGACCAGCACCGTCACAAACGTGGCAACCCAGTCGGGAAAGTTCAGACGGTCGAAGACGACGTCGGCGACCTGGATGATCAGCCAGCCGAGCACGAGATAAGCGGCTCCGGTTTCCAGCACGCCGCGGCGTTTCAGGTTTTCGAAAATGCCCGGGTCGGAAGCGCCCGGGTAGGATTCCTCCGGCTCGGCATGGTCGCTGTCGAGGACCGGGTCCACGACCAGGCGATAGCCGCGCCGCGGCAGGGTCTGGATGTAGGTCGGGTTGTCGACGTGGTCGTCGAGCGCGTGGCGAATCTGGGTAATGACCTGGCCGAGTGCTTCGCGCGTGCCGGCGCTTTCGCCCCAGGCGCAGTCGATCAGCTCTTCGTAGGAGACGATATCGCCCGAATTGCGCGCCAGGCAAACGAGCACTTCAACCGCCTTGGGGGACAGGTGTTCTACACGCTCCCCGTCGGACACCCGGCCTTAGAGCGGCTCGACGTGGAGATCGCCCAGGTAGAACCCATGCAAGTACTCAGCATCCATAGGGTTTTCCGTCAAACCCTGCCAGCGGCCATCATACCATTACGGTGGTAGGCCGCTATTCGCCGCGGTAGGTTTTCAGCCGGTTATAGAGCGTCTTCAGGCTGATGCCGAGCACTTCAGCCGTGCGTTTTTTGTTGCCGTTGTAGTGGGCGAGCGTCGAGAGAGTGTACCGGCGCTGCACTTCGTCGAGCGGTGCGCCGATGCCGATGCGTAGGTACGGTCCGTCGCCGATCACGGCCGACGGCATGCCATCGGGCAGGTCGTCGGGCTCGATCTCGCTGCCGGCCAGAAGGTGACCGTGCAACACGGCGTTTCTCAGTTCACGCACGTTGCCGGGCCAGTCGTGTTGCCTGAGCGCGTCGACGGCCTCCTCGCTGAACGTCTTGGTGACGCCGGAGGACTCGTTATGTTCGTCGAGAAAGTGCTGCGCCAACAGGACGATGTCGTCGCCGCGTTCGCGCAATGGTGAAAGGTGCATCGGGAACTGCGCCAGCCGGTAGTAAAGGTCGTCGCGCAGGACGCCCGAGTCGACGCTTTCCTGCGGGTCCTTGTTGGTCGCAGCGACCACGCGCGCATCGACCACGATGTCTTCCGCGCCGCCGACCGGCCGCACCGTGCCGGTTTCGAGGACGCGCAAGAGCTTGGCCTGCAGGTCCGGCGACATCTCGGTGATCTCGTCGAGAAACAGCGTGCCGCCCGTTGCGAGTTCGAACAGACCCTCGTGGTCGCGGGTCGCGCCCGTGAAGCTGCCCTTGCGGTGGCCGAACAACTCGCTTTCGATCAGGTCCGCGGGCACGGCGCTGCAGTTGACCGGCACGAACGGGCCCGCCCGGCGTTCGCTGAGCAGGTGAATCGTCTGCGCAACGAGTTCCTTGCCGGTGCCGCTGTCGCCGGATACGAGCACGTAAGCGTCGGTGGGCGCGCACTTGCGAATCAGCCGGTAAACGCGCTGCATGGGCTTCGATTCGCCGATCAGCAGGCCGCGCGCGTCCTTGCTGACGGGGGCCTCATCGCCGGGTTCCTGCCGTGCGCGTTCGAGCTCGTCGAGGTTGGTGGCGAGGCGCTGTTCGTCGACGGGCTTCTCGAAGTAGTCGGTCACACCGGCACGCATCGCGCGCGTTGCGCTGCCGACACTGCGCGCGTCACTCATCAGGTAAATCTCGATCACGGGCGCGAGATCGAGTTCCTCGAGCATCGCGAGGCTGTTTTCGCCGCCGACGTGCTCGTCCAACATGGCAATCTCGGGCAGGCGATCGAGCAGGATCTCGCGGGCGCGCTCGAGGCTCTGCGCAATTTCGGCTGTGTAACCATGCTGACGGAACACGGTCGCGAGGGACGCGAGGGTCTCCGAATCGTTGTCGACGAGCAGGGCGACGGGCATAGAGGGATCGGCAGTGAGCCGCTGGCGTAAACCGGGTCTGTGACGGTGGGACCAGTATACCGGAAGCACGATCCGGGGCCGTTGGCACGCATCTTGCTGCTGTATGGGGTAGGAACGTTTTCTGGCAATCAACAACGGAGGTACCCGGACATGTCCAAGTCAAAAGATTTTCAGCAGTTCATGGATGTGCTGCAGCATTTCGACCACGTGATGCTCGTGACGGACCGTGGCGGACGGCTGCGGTCGAGACCGATGGTCATCGGTGACGTTACCGACGACGGCCGCATTCGCTTCATCACGTCCGACGACAGCGCCAAGCTGGACGAGCTGACCGAGCATGCACAGGTCAACGTTTCGGCGCAGGGGGAACAGCGTTTCCTGTCGATCTCAGGGAATGCCCGCCTGAGCAAGGACGACGACCTGGTCGAGGCGGCCTGGCAGCGGCACCAGTCGGTGTGGTTTGCCGAGGGCAGGGACGATCCGCACGTCATTGCGATCGAGGTCATCCCCGAGTATGGAGAGTACTGGGATCGATCCGAGGGTAATCTCATTACGCGTGTTTTCGGCGCCAGCGAAGCGCATGGCGAAGTCGACTTTCGGGGCAAGCCCGTCTGACAACAGAAAAATAGGTGACTGACACCCTTTGGCTCTACTAACAGGTGTCAGTCACCTTATTTATTCAGGCGTCGTGGTGGTACTTGACGACGCGTTCGGCGGAGATTTCACGTTCCGTGAAGAGCCGTTGTTCGACGTCGCCGATTACTTTCACGACGTCTCCGACCTCGATCTTCTGATAACCCTCGTCGTCGAGCGGGTCGTAGGCCATTTCGCTGACGTCGACGCGCATGGCGCGGACGCCCGAGTTGACCGTGAACTCGTCCTCGCCGACGCTGGTTACCTCGCCGATGATCGTGGTCGCCGGCATCAGCATGTTGGATGCGACGAAGCCGGCGAACGTTTCAAACTCCTCGTCATCGACGGCGCTCGCGTAGAACGTCGTGCCGATGTTCTGCACGTGGACGGTTGCCGCCTCGATCGTCGTGCGCTCAAAGAAGCCGGAGTCGACCCTGCCCGTGACGCTGACTTCGTCACCCGGCAGGAGCCGGTAGGCTTCGGCGTCGCGATCGCGGTCATCCATCTCGACCAGGATCGTGCCGTCGCCATAGTTGAGCCGGAAGCTGTCGGCCGCAACCGCCTCGATCGTGCCGGACAGGTTGATCCAGCTCGCGTCGGACTTCATGTACGGACTGCCGGCCGCCTTCGCGGGAACAGGCACCAGCATGAGTCCGACGATCGCCAGTATCAGCAGCCACAGCCGTGGCGCGTCCTGGATGATTGACCGAATTGTGGACTTCACTGTTTGCATGTTTCCTCCATTGATCCTCAGTGAAAAAATAGGTGACTGACACCTTTTGGCTTTAATAGGTGTCAGTCACCTTGATCGAACCTTAGTGGATCCTATGCGTTGACGAGTTTGCCGTTGTCGTCGAGCAGGCCGGCGAGATCGTCGGCGTGCTCCTCCTCCTTGGCGAGGATCTCCTCGAGCTGGCGTCGGGTCGTCGGATCGTCGTCGCCGACAAACCGAATGATCTGGCCATAAATGTCGATGGCCATACGCTCGGCCACGAGGTTCTCCTGCAGCATTTCCTCCAGCGTGCTGCACGGTTCGTACCGCGAGTGGCTGCGCTCGACCAGATTGTGCGGACTGAAATCCGGCTCGCCGCCGAGCTGCACGATGCGTCCGGCCAACATGTCGGCATGCTCCATTTCCTCGGTCGCATGCTCGAGAAATTCTGCGGCTGCGGGCTCGGCATCGAGACCCGACGACATGAAGTAATGGCGCTTGTACCGCAGGGCGCACACGAGTT
>JARRMH010000278.1:0-3974 GCA_037386205.1 Woeseiaceae bacterium
GCCGACCGCGCCCTGCTCTACCAGGGCCAACTGCACCAGCCCGCAGCCGACAAAGGCCAGGGCGCACGCAATCAGTCCCAGCTCTATCCACTGAGCGGCCCAGTTCCTGCGCGCTGCGTGCTTGGCAGGATCAGATCTCGACATACTTACCGATCAATAGGCGCAACTGCGCCTTTTTGTCCGGCGGGATCCTGGCTGGGTCGGTGATGATCGCGCCAGCAAGGGCGGTGGCGCAAGGGCAGGTTCGTTCGCCCATAGCCTCCATCACCGGCAGCGCATAGCGGATGATCTGCTTGGCCGTCTCGAGGTTGGCTTGCATGTTGGCGATCACCATTTCGACCGTCACGGTGTCACCACGATCGCCGACCGGAACGAGCCGCAACTTCGCCCCCGCCTCGTCCATGACATCAATGGCCTTGTCGGGCAGGTGCCGGTCGTTGATGTGCCGTGCCGACAATTCGGCGGCCGCATCGAGGGCCGCCGGCTCGTAGCGAATACCGTGATGCTCCTCGAAGCGGGACTTCAGCCCGTGCAGGATGGCAATGGTCTCGGGAATCGTCGGCTCCGGTACATCTATTTTCTGGAAACGTCGTGCAAGTGCATGATCTTTCTCGAAAATACCTCTGTATTCTGAGTAGGTCGTCGACCCGATACAGCGTATCTCGCCGTTCGCCAGGACGGGCTTGATCAGGTTGCTCGCATCCATGACGCCGCCCGATGCGGCGCCGGCGCCGATTACCGTGTGAATCTCGTCGATGAACAGGATCGCGCCCGGATCCTCGCGAATCTCGGCAATAACGCCTTTGAGGCGCTTTTCGAAATCACCGCGATACTTCGTCCCGGCAATCAGGGTGCCCATGTCGAGGGCGTAGATCGTGCTGTCTCGCAGGACCTCGGGAACGCGCTCTTCAACGATCATCCGCGCCAGGCCCTCGGCCAGTGCCGTCTTGCCGACCCCGGCCTCACCGACGTACAGCGGATTGTTCTTGCGCCGGCGGCACAGAATCTGCACCGTGCGTTCGATCTCGAGTTCGCGCCCGATGAGCGGATCGATCTTACCGTCGATCGCCCGCTGGTTGAGATTCATCGCGTACTGCTCCAGCGGGGAGGCCTCGGTCTCTGTTTCGGAGTCGACCTGGGATTCCGCCTGCTCGCCCGCCTCGCCCGACACCTGTGGCATGCCGTGCGAGATGAAGTTCACGACATCGAGGCGCGTGATGTCCTGCAGGCCGAGAAAGTAGACCGCTTGCGACTGCTTCTCACTGAATATGGCGACCAGCACGTTGCTGCCCGTGACTTCCTTCTTGCCGCTCGACTGCACATGGAATACCGCACGTTGCAGCACCCGCTGAAAACCGAGCGTCGGCTGCACGTCGGTTTCGTCCCCCTCGGGCAACAACGGCGTCTGCTCGTCGATGCATTCTTCCAGCTGGCGCCGCAGTTCGGCAATATTTGCGTTGCAGGCTTTGAGAATCTCGTGCACCTGCGGGATGTCGAGCAACGCCAACAGCAGGTGCTCGACAGTCATGAATTCATGACGCCGTTCGCGGGCCCGTTGAAAGGCCTCGTTCAGACAAAATTCGAGCTCACTGCTGAGCATAGTTCTCCTCTCAGGACTCTTCCATCGTACACAGCACCGGATGTTGATGCTGCTTGGCAATACTCATCACCTGGGCAACCTTGGTTTCGGCGATCTCGAAATTGAAGACGCCGCAGACCCCTTTGCCCTTGGTGTGGACCTCCAGCATGACCTGCGTGGCCCGGGTACGTTCCATGCCGAAAATCGACTCGAGAATCTCGACGACGAACTCCATTGGCGTGTAATCGTCATTGATCAGCAACACGCGGTACAACGGCGGTTGCTTGATCCGGGGACGCGCTTCCTCCACCGCCAGGTCCTGGCGGCTGCGTTCGTCATGTTCGTCTCGATGGTCGTTCATAATCGACTACGGGATATGTGGTCAAATGTCGTTATGTCAATACTCTCCGACGCCCCTGCGTCTTCTCGACGCCATTATATATGGGTCGTCAACCCCGCCGTTATACTATTGCAAAATATGGAAATTACGGGCTTCTACTGCTTGTGACCCCTGGCGCTCAACCCGTATCATCGGAACGCTGCGTTTACACCAGACAGCGCCGCACGACGGACCCTCTGCCCAAACATGATCAACAAAGCCAACTGGACCGATTTCTCGAGCGTCGACAGTAGCGCGGCACTCGCGAAAATGAACCGGGTACTGCCGCCCTGGGTCAGCCTGTTGCTGGTCATCGTGATTGGCTGGCAGATCGGCAAAATCGTCTGGGCGCTGGTGCCCGCGCCGGCTGCCGGTGACCCGGTTGCGGCGCCCCCGATCGCGACGGCAACGCCAGGATCCGGCGGCGCCAGGGCAGACGTCGAGGCAATTGCGGCGAATCACATGTTCGGCGAAGCCGATGCCGAGGCGGAGCCGGTCGTAGTGCCGCTCGCCGATGAGAACCTGAGTGACACGCGCCTGACCAATCTCGTGCTCAAGGGAACGATCGCCTCCGCGGTGCCGGAATTTTCGGTCGCCGTCATCGCTGACGGCACGGCAGAGCAGAAGGTCTATGCGATCGGCGATTCGCTGGGATCCGGCACGACGCTGCACGCCGTGTACGCGGACCGCGTGGTGCTGAACGAAAACGGTGCCCTGACCAACCTCAGGCTGCCGTCCGAATTCACGTCCGACAACGCGATGCAGGTGCGCCGCACGACCACCACGATTCGCCAGTCGGCAACACCGGAGGCCGAGAGCAGCCTGCGCAATGTCGTGACGCAAAACCTCACGAAGCTGACCGACGTCATCCGGCCGACGCCGTATCTCGTTGACGGCCAGCCAGCCGGCTACCGCGTCTATCCGGGACGCAACAAGCGGCAATTCGCGGCCCTCGGCCTGCGCCCCGGCGACCTGATCATGGACATCAACGGCCAGGCACTGACTGATCCCACGCAGGCAATGCAGATATTCGAATCACTCGGTACAGTCGACGAAGTGACCGTAACCGTCGAACGCAACGGACAAGCGGAATCGCTGGTCCTCAATACCAGCCAGCTCGACCTGGACGAAGAGTCAACAGAATGATACCCAGAAACCGAAGACTTCCTTCACCGCGATTGTTTCTTGCCGGGTTCCTCCTGGCGCTGGTCGCCAGTGGCTGGGCTCAGCAGCCTGCCGCGACCCTCAACTGGAAGGACGCCGATATCCGCCAGGTCGTCGAGGCGGTCTCGGCCGTCACGGGCAAGAATTTCATTCTTGATCCACGAGTCACCGGCCGCGTCACGCTGCTCTCGCCTACACCGCTCGGCCCGGATGCCCTCTATGAGGCCTTCCTGTCCATTCTCCAGGTGCACGGCTACGTGGCCATCGACAGCGGCGACATCATCAAGATCATTCCGGACGCGACGGCGCGCCAGTTCCCGAGCGCCATGGGGACGTCCGGCGCCGCTGGCCCGGACGATCTCGCGACCCAGGTCGTCCAGCTGCGCAATGTCGGTGCGACGCAGCTCGTACCGATTCTGCGGCCGCTGATACCGCAGTACGGTCATCTCGTCGCGCATGCCGGGAGCAACATGCTGATCATCTCCGATCGTGCCGCGAACATAACTCGCATGCTCAACATCATCGGACGGATCGACCAGGCGAGCGACGAAGACATCGAGGTCGTGCCGCTGGAGCACGCCTCGGCATCCGAGATCGTTCGCATCATGACGGCACTGACACAGACGCCACGGTCCGATGGCGCGCCGGTGACGACGAGCCTCGTCGCCGATTCGCGAACCAACAGCGTTTTGATCGGCGGCGATCGCAACAGCCGGCTGCGCCTCAGGGCGCTGATTGCGCACCTGGACACGCCGCTCGACTACGGCGGCGACACGCAGGTCCGTTACCTGCGCTACGCCGATGCCGAGGAACTCGCGACCAAGCTCCAGGAACACTTCACGGGACAGTTAC
>JARRMH010000279.1:0-3967 GCA_037386205.1 Woeseiaceae bacterium
GAATCTTCGAATGACGAATCAGGAATAAACGGGAACTTGAACTTCGTGCCGGGCTCGACGGAACGCCCCAGCAGACTGATATCGCTCCAGTCGCCGGCTGAAGCGATCGCCGGGAAGGAACCCAGCAACAACACGATCAACAGGATGTTTCGGTGCATTACCCGGATTGTAATTGCTGACGGCAGCCGCGTCGCCTGCATGGGAGGGCGCCCGGAAGGTCCGTCGCCGGCCGACACTTGCTAACCAGCGTCCACGACACCCGCGAGGCGCAGGCCGACCAATATTGCCTGAATGCCGAGCGCCGCCTGCAGCACGCCGAGCACGGCCCCGACCACGGCGAATGCAGGCGCGATATACGGCGAACTCGCTATTCGACGGGCGCCTAACATCACGAGCAGATTCAGGAGCATGATGCCCCCGAGCATCGCGAGTATCGGCGTTATCGGCACGAACGCCGGTCGCGAGGTCAGTACGAGAATGACGACTGCGACGCCGTATGGGGAGACGACGAATGGAAATGCGAGCCGGAACGCAAGGCGGCGGACCGATGTGTCGCCAGGCGACGGGGCGAGCGATTTATCGCGTGGCTCGTATTGCTCACGGATCGAGTCCATCGCTATGAGAAAGAGGATTATCCCTGCCGCAATCAGCAGGGCGCCGGTCGATATCCCCCAGTTCGTCAGAACCCGCACCCCCAACGTCGCGGCAATTACAATGGATATCAGGGAAATGGCCGTCGTAGCGAGCGCTACATTTCGTCGCGCGCCCGGGTCGAGTGCGGCTGTGCTGCGCGCGAACGGTGCGATCACCGCCTTCGGCCCCAGCGTCAGGAAAAAGAAAGTGAAGATCTTGCTGAGACCGAGGGACAGCGTACCTTCCGGCTCGGCGGCCATCGCGGGACCGGCGCTGCCGAGAAGCACTATCAGCATGGCGAAGCCCCGTAGCCTGTTCCGGGTGCGCACTTCCGGCACCGGTCAATCTGCGCCTGCGACGCGATCCCGCAGCTTATCGATCCGGCTCGACAGCCAGAACAAGACAGCCGCCATAAGCAATGCGGCAATCCCGATCAGCCAGGACAGCGTTACACCGGCGAAACCAGGCCAGAAGATGAGTACGAGCCCGACCAACCCCAGCACAATGCCGGCGATCTTCTGTACCTGACGAAAATCGGCGTCCTGATCCACGTCTTTCAGGGTCCAGAGCAACGCGACACCGGTCAGGATTGCCCAGGCACCGAAGACGAGAACCAATGTCCTGATCGAGGCATCCGGCCACAGGAAAAGTGCCGCGCCGACAGCCAGGCTGATCAGGCCCTGAAAGAAATAGGCTCCGCGCTCGCCTGCGCTGAACAGGCTGAGCACGCCCGCAATGCCGTCGAGAACGAGCAGCGCTGCGATGACCCAGAGCAGATACTGCGCGGAGGCCTGCGGCCAGGCAATCACGCAAACACCAGCAATCGCTATGAGCACGGCCTTCATCAGCAGTGCGCGACGAACGTGGCCCAGTTTGTCGGTGACTCCGCTGCGTGCTTGCGAAGCTGCGGCGCGGATATGTTCTCCGGGTTTGCCTTTGTCCTCGGACATCACTCGTCTCCTTGGCGTTATTGGCGAGACTATCAGTATAGGATACGCGGTGTGTGTGGTGACCGACCGGTTTCGATCGCAAGCGACCGTAGCGACCTCCGCGGTAGAATCTCCAGTCGGAAACGCGGAGCCGACCGCTGCGATTTCGACGTCGCTGCCTTCCTTTGTACCTGAATCGACCTATATGCCGGCGTGAATATTCTTATCCAGACTGCCGGCTCGCGGGGTGATGTGGAACCCTACATAGCGTTGGGGAAGGGGCTGGTTTGCGCCGGGCACCGCGTCACTATCAACACATGCGATCGCTTTCGTGAGCCCGTCGAGAAGCGCGGTCTCAGTTACGAGTATCTCAATAGCGGGCTCGTCGATCTTCTCGAGTCTGACGTCGGCCGTGGCGCACTCGAAGACATGGACGATTTCCTCCGGGCCATCCGGACGGTCCCGCGGCTCATCCGCGAGACCAGTCATATCCAGGAGTCGATGCTCGCGGAAGGCTGGGCCGCCGCGAAATCCGTGGATCCCGATTTGATCCTGTTCAATTCCAAAATGGCCGGTGCTCACTACGCAGAAAAACTGGGTGTACCGTCCGTACTGGCCATGCCGCTACCTCAGTTCGTACCGACGGGTGAGTTCCCGACACTTGGTTTCCCACGCTTGCGATTGGGTAAGACATACAACCGTTCGACCTACCGCGTTGCTCACTTCGCGGCAGAGCGGATCGCGGGAAGATCCATCAACGGGTGGAGACGCGCTCACGGATTGCCTCGAGCGAGCGGTCTCGGTCTGACGCGACGCGGGGACGGTGATCCCATGCCAGTGCTGCATTGTTTCAGTGAGTACGTCGTACCGCGGCCGGCGGACTGGCCCGATCACGCCCGCGTGACGGGGTACTGGTTTCTGAACCGATCGGACGAGTGGTCTCCGCCGGAAGGACTCACCGAATTCCTCGACGCCGGCACCACGCCAATTCACGTCGGTTTCGGGAGCATGGCACGGCGTGATCCGGCACACACGACGCGGATCGTGCTTGAGGCGATAGCACGAACCGGTAAGCGGTGTGTGCTGGTGACGGGATGGGGAGGCCTGGTACCCGAAAACGTCACGGACGATGTTTACGTGATCGATACCGTGCCTTACGACTGGCTGCTTCCGCAGGTTGCGGCCACCGTCCACCACGGTGGCGCCGGCACGACCGCGGCTGGCCTGCGCGCCGGGCGACCGACCGTGATCTGCCCGTTCTTCGGCGATCAGCCATTCTGGGGTCGGCGCGTGCAGGAACTCGGGGCCGGCCCCGCCCCGATCCCGCAGGGACGACTGAGCGCGGAGCGGCTGGCCAAAGCAATCGAATCCGCGTGCAACAGTCCTTCGATCGGTCGGCAAGCGGCAGAATTGGGCAGGCGCATTCGCAGCGAAAACGGCATTGCCTGCGCCGTAGGGTTTCTCGAGCGCTTCACGGGGCGCGACTGACAATCGACGCCGATGCACGATCGCCATGTTCGGTGATGCGCCGGACGATACCTACACTTTCCGCTAGACTGGCGACTGCCGATCATGCCCCTGGCCGACGGTCACGAGGAAAGCCCCATGAGAAGACTGCTATTGCTTACCGTGCTTGCATTGTCGGGTTGCACTGGCATTCCCGAAGGCATCGATCCGGTCGATAACTTCGAACTCGAACCGTATCTCGGCACCTGGTACGAGATAGCGCGTCTCGATCACCGTTTCGAACGCGGGTTGTCGAATGTCACCGCAAACTACTCGCTGCGCGAGGACGGCGGCGTCCGCGTCCTGAATCGCGGTTACCGCACCGAGAGCGGCAAGTGGGACGAGACTGAAGGGAAAGCCTACTTCATCGGCGATCCCGATATTGGGCGGCTGAAGGTGTCGTTTTTCGGTCCTTTTTATGGCGCCTACAATGTATTCGAGCTGGGCGAAGACTACGAATACTCGATGGTTGCCGGCCCCGACCGTTCCTATCTCTGGATTCTCGCGAGGGAACCAGAGCTACCTCAGGAGATGCTCGACGAGCTGCTTTCCAAAGCGAAGGCGGCAGGCTACGACACGTCGGAACTGATCTTCGTCGAACACGACAAGGCTCCGTGAAGCCTGCGTCTTCCAAGCCTGCCGAGGTGTCAATCGACAGGCTCGACCGTTCTTTCTCAAACCTGGAACGCCCATTCGGCTATACTGCCGAGTGACGACCTTCGGTGACTCGCTGCCAGGTCTAGCGGGTCTCACGATTCGAGGGGCCCAAGAAGAATAAATGAAACCAAGGGGAATATTATGAAGTGTCTCAGAATCGTGACGTGCACCGCCGTCGCCGGGTTGCTGCTGACCGCGGCCCCGGGATTTGCCCAGGTCAGCGCGGACGGGATGGGAAAGGT
>JARRMH010000280.1:0-4871 GCA_037386205.1 Woeseiaceae bacterium
CGACAACACCCGGTCTCGCACGCGTTCCGGTACCGCGTCTTCATGATGTATCTTGACCTCGACGAGCTGCCGACCCTGTTCCAGCGGCGCTGGTTCTGGTCATCGAGGCGTGCAGCGCTCGCGCGATTTCGACGCGAGGACCATCTCGGGCCGTCGGACGAGCCGCTGAAAAAATCGGTTCTGGACCTCGTGGAACGCGCAACCTACCGGCGCCCTGCGGGGCCGGTGCGGCTGCTCACCAACCTGAGCTATTTTGGCTATTGCTTCAACCCCGTGAGTTTCTATTACTGCTTCGGGGCCGATGGCGAAACTGTCGAGGCTATTGTTGCCGAAGTCAACAACACGCCCTGGGGTGAGCGCGATACCTATGTCCTGCCCGTCGACGAGACCGCCGCGACGAGCGGGATCTTCCGCTTTCAGCCGGAGAAAAAGATGCACGTTTCGCCGTTTATGCCAATGAACGTCGATTATGAGTGGAGCTTCATCGAGCCGGATGAGAGGCTGTCCGTCTTCATGGCCAACGAAGTCGATGGCAAGCGCATCTTCACCGCGTCCATTGCGATGCGACGCAGTGAGATTTCGGGTTGGTCGCTGGCCCGCGTACTCGGCTCGTACCCCTTCATGACACTGAAGGTGATTAGTGGTATTTATTGGCAGGCGTTTCGCCTTTGGCTGAAACGTTGCCCGTTCTATCCGCATCCAGCCAAATCGAAGTCGATGGTAACTCAATGAACAGCAATACCCTGTCGATAAAGTCCCCCGAGTTCCTGCAAAAGTCCGCAAAACCCGGTTGGCTGGATCGGGCCGCACGTCGTATCGTGCTCGGCAAACTTGCCGAGCTGCAATCCGGCGAGGTCACGATCATCGAGAACGATCGGCAGCAGACCTTCGGCCGCGCCGACGCCTCGTTCCCGGTCCAGGCGACTATCGAGGTCAAGTCGGCGGCCTTCTACGGCGATATTGCCTTCGGGGGTTCAATCGGTGCCTGTGAGGCGTACATCCAGGATTACTGGGAAACATCCGACCCGGTTGCTGAACCGCAATACCCGCAGGGGCAGCCGCCGCAATATCTCGGCGCACTACGATCTCGGCAACGACTTCTACGCGCTCTGGCTCGATCCGCGGATGATGTACTCGTGTGCCTGGTACGAGGACGAGTCCACGACGCTGGAGGAAGCGGCGGTGGCGAAACTGGACCGCATTTGTCAGCGTCTCGACCTCGGTCCGGGCGACCGGGTCGTGGAGATCGGTTCCGGCTGGGGCGGCTTCGCCATGCACGCAGCAGGGAAGTACGGTTGCCATGTGACCACGACTACGATTTCCGCCGAGCAGTACGAATATGCGCGGCAACGTATCGAGGCTGCGGGGCTCGCCGATCGGGTCAAGCTGCTGCAGAAAGATTATCGTGATCTCGAGGGCAGCTATGACAAGCTCGTCTCGATCGAAATGATCGAGGCGGTCGGACACGAGTATCTCGATACGTTCTTCCGGAAGTGCTCATCCCTGCTCAAGCCCGCCGGCGAGCTATTGATCCAATCCATCACGATTGCCGATCAGCGATATGAATTCGCCAAGCGGAACGTCGATTTCATCAAGCGTTACGTTTTTCCGGGCGGCTTCCTGCCATCGGTGACGGCCATGACGTCAGCCATGACGCGCTCGACGGACATGCGTGCCATTTGCATCGAGGATATCGGTCCGCACTATGCGCGCACGCTTCGCGACTGGCGGTCGCGGTTTTTCGCACGTATCGACGATGTAAGGAAGCAGGGTTATTCCGAGGAATTCATCCGGCTATGGGACTTCTACCTGAGTTACTGCGAAAGTGCGTTTCTGGAACGCACCGTCGGCGACATCCACTTGCATGCGATAAAGCCCTACGCGCGACCTTCTGTATAATGCCCGCATGAAGGGAATAATCATTCGCACAGCGATTACGATGCTGGGGTTGTTTGTCGCAACCCGGCTTCTCCCGGGCGTCTGGATCGAAGGTACCTGGAATTTCATTCTTGCAGCGCTGCTCCTGAGCATCGTCAATGCACTGGTTCGCCCGTTCGCTTTCCTGCTGACATTGCCACTGACCGTTGTCACGCTCGGCCTGTTCATCTTTGTTCTGAACGCGGCGATGTTCGGCCTCGTCGCGGCCTTGCTCGATCATTTCACTGTTGCCGGCTTCTGGTCCGCCTTGTTCGGTGCCATCATCGTATCGCTGACCAGCACGATCGCCTCCTGGTTCATCGGGCCCGAAGGGCGCTACGAGATCTACGTGGGTCGTCGCCGCTGAGACACAGGGGAGACGGGACGTGACGCTGCAAAATCGTGTCATCGAATACGGCGATGAGGACCGCCTGTTCGAAGGCCGGCTCGCATGGGATGACGACATTGCCGGCCCACGACCCGGGATACTGGTTGTGCATGCCTGGGGCGGTCGCAGTCACTTCGAGGACGGCAAGGCGAACGACCTTGCCGCTCTTGGGTATGCTGCATTCGCCCTCGATCTCTATGGCAAGGGCGTGCGTGGCAGTAACCCCGAGGAGAACGCGGCACTGATGCAGCCGTTTCTCGACGACCGGGAAATGCTGCAGCGACGCTTGCTCGTCGCGCTCGCCACGTTGCGGCAGCAGGAAGAAGTGGACGCCGAACGAATTGCCGCCATCGGCTTCTGCTTCGGTGGACTCTGTGTGCTCGACATCGCGCGCACCGGGGCCGACCTGGCGGGCGTGGTCAGTTTCCACGGCCTGTTCGCTGCACCGGGCAACACCCGGGGCAACAGAATTGTCGCACGGGTTCTCGCACTGCACGGTTGGGACGACCCGATGGTGCCACCCGACAGCGTCGCCAGCCTTGCGGCGGAGCTGACCGCAATGGGCGCCGACTGGCAGCTGCATGCGTACGGCAACACGATGCACGCGTTCAGCAACCCTGCCGCCGATGCGCCGGACCGCGGCACCGTGTATGACGCCACCGCGGACCGGCGGTCCTGGCAGGCGATGAAGAATTTCTTCGACGAATTATTTGGCGGTAGAACGCCCGGGAGTATCAAGTGAAGAAGGCATTGTTTTTCGTTGCGCTGGCGGCGCTGACCGCTTGCGGCAGCGACGAGGATCGTAGTGAGCCGACGGCAAGTACCGCAGAAGCGCCGGAGCCTGCAGCGCCGATGGCGGCGGAGCGGGATGGCGGCAACCCTGCGGCAGAGCTTGCAGCACAGCAAATCACAGACGAGTACATGCGCGAAATCATCGTGGAAATCAGCGATGACCGCTACGAGGGACGCGGACCGGGAACCCGCGGCGACGAAATGGCGCGGCGCTACCTGGCCGGGCGCATGGAAGAGCTCGGGCTCGAGCCGGGCGCGGCCGACGGCAGCTGGCAGCAACCATTCGATCTCGTCGGAGTCGATGCGCAACAACCGGATTCGTGGACCTTCGAGGGTCACGGCAAGTCAATGACCCTCAAGCAGTGGGACCAGTTTATCGTCAGCAGTGGCGTGCAGGAGAAGCAAGCCGTTATCGAAGATGCCGAGCTCGTGTTTGCCGGCTATGCGATCGAGGCGCCGGAGTACCGCTGGGATGATTTCAAAGGGATGGACCTGACAGGCAAGGTATTGCTCATCATGAACAACGATCCCGACTGGGATCCCGACCTGTTTGCGGGCGAGACCCGGCTCTGGTACGGGCGCTGGGACTACAAGTACCTGAGCGCGGCGCGGCAGGGAGCCGTCGGCGCCATCATTATCCATACGTCACCGTCGGCCGGATATCCGTTCCAGGTCGTGCAGACGTCGTGGACCGGCGCGCAGTTCGAGTTGCCGGCCGGCGATGAGCCACGCGCCCAGGTAAACGGCTGGGTCACTGAAGATACAGCCCGGGACCTCGTGGCGATGGCGGGCTATGATCTTGACGAACTGCGGGAGGACGCCTACAACCGTGATTTCACACCGGTACCGCTCGGCATCACCACCTCGCTCACCATGGACGTCGAGATTACGCGGGTCCAGTCGGCCAATCTGCTCGGCCTGATTCCGGGCAGCGACCCCGAACTCAAGGACGAGGTCGTCGTGTACACCGCGCACCACGATCACCTTGGCATAGGGACTCCGAACGAGGAGGGTGATGCAATCTACAATGGCGCCTATGACAACGCGACCGGCGTCGCCCAGGTGCTGGCGATCGCCAGGGCGATCAAGGCCCTGCCGACAGCGCCCCGACGGTCGGTGCTGGTCAATCTCGTGGGCGCCGAGGAGCAGGGACTGCTGGGCTCGGAATACTACGCCGCAAACCCGACGTTTCCTCCCGGCAAGATCGCGGCCAACATTAATTACGACGGCGGCAACATCTGGGGGCACACCCACGATGTCACCTACATCGGACTCGGCAAGACCACGATCGACGAGATAGCCACGATGATCGCTGCAGAGCAGGGGCGTACAGTCAAACCGGACCAGTTTGCGGACAAGGGCTACTTCTATCGCTCCGACCAGTTCAGCTTCGCGAAAATCGGTGTGCCGGCCATGTACCTCGACGAAGGTACCGACTTTGTCGACCGTCCGCCTGGCTGGGGGCGTGAACAGAAGAACCACTACACCGAGGTCAACTACCATCAGCCTTCGGACGAATACGATCCGTCCTGGAACCTGGAGGGCATGATAGAGGATGCACGCCTCGGCTACTGGACGGGCCTGGCGATCGCCAACGCCGACGAGATGCCATCCTGGGTGCCCGGCGACGAATTCGAAGCGGCGAGAATCGAGGCGCTGAAGGCACTCGAGGAATAGTGACTACCTAGTCGGACACGCTGGTCACATTACGGCCGGCGTCCTTGGCCTGGTACAGCGCCTCGTCTGCGCGGTGCAGCCATTCGCCGGCGGTCTC
>JARRMH010000281.1:0-7263 GCA_037386205.1 Woeseiaceae bacterium
GTCGAGCCTGCGCATGCCGATGGCCTCTACATCGATGGCCGGATTGACGATCGGCAGACCCCGGAACGTGTCCTCGTAAACGCGCTCGTAGTGGGCGACCAGTGTCTCGACGGCGTCGCTCACGTCATGCACTGACGGGGACGAACGAACCCGTATCCGAGTCGCACTCGGGGCAGCGCCAGAACCCGGGCAGGGACCGGAACGGGGTTCCGGGCTCGATCTGGTAGACGGGATCTCCCGCGGCCGGATCATAGACGTACCAGCAGATCCGGCATTCGAGCCGGGCAGTGTCATCGAGTTCGCGTTGCAGCGGCGCGGCGTCGGTCACGCTTCGTCCTGCCAGTAAGGCGCAAGGATCTCGTCCAGGCGCTGGGCCGAGTCGCGCAGGTCTTCCTCTGCGGCGACGACGACCTCGGGGATGTCGACCACTTCGATCGTATTGAGTATCAGCGTACCCATCGCGTTGTAGAACCGGACCCACCAGACGTTGGGCGTGGCGGTACTCGTCACCTGGCACTTGCCGTAACCGCGCGACAGTATCTCCACCGGGCCCCGGCCGAGCCGCTGCTCGACGAACCCGATCTCGGCTTCCGACAACGGCAGCAACGTCAGGTTGATCGCGTGTGGCTGGCCGTCGTGTGGATACGACCTGGCGTGCGCGCGCAACTCGACCAGAATCGGCAGGGCGTTCGGAAATTCCTCCTGCGCTTCCCCGGACGCATCCATTGCGGGCCAATGGTCGCTGTCAGCCTCAGCGGGTACGAGGTGGGGCGACGATGCGACCTCGAGCAGGTCACAAATCACGCGATCCTGCTCGTCGAAATAGAGGGTCCGCCAGACGCCGGCCAGCACCGACTCCTGGCAACGCGCCGGGACCTCGGCATGACTGAGGATGCTGACTTCTCCCTCGCCGAGAATCTGGCTCACGAGTTCACGGCTCTCGGCATCGAGCCGCGTCAGGTCTGCAATGTTCGGCACATCACCGATCGCGTAGGCAGAGAGCGCATGGCCAAGCCAGCGCATGGCCTCCCGCGCCCCGGCAAGGTGCGCAACGGCTTGTGGATCGGGAATGTGCGGCGCGCTGAACGTCGCCATGTCATTCGGCATGTCGATGTAACGCAGGTCCTGCCCGGTATCGGGCTGGCTCCCCGGTCCCACCACATGAACGGGAATCTGGTCTACCGACATAAGCGATCCTCCTCCGCGTTCCCCGATCAGGCCGTGACTACCGGGATCTCGAATCCGGGCGGCCGTTTCGGTGGCGCGTCAAAATACGCACTGATTTTTTCGAGATACTCGGCCACGTATCGGTCACGACTCCAGGACGCAACTTACCGCCGAATTCGGCAACCAGCTCGGGTAACACGACGGCGACATCGGTGGCATCCTTTGCGACCGCGGGATCGCCCGGGAAAAACAATACGTTCAGGCCCGGCCGGGCGACGAACGCATCGTGGTTGTCGAGTGACACCTCGGCATACCCGAGCTCATCGAGCAGTCGCTGAATCAGCGGATGACTCATTTGCCCCACCCCTCGGGTACCGGCCGACCGGCTTCATAGTCTGAGATGTCGAGCTCTCCCGGACCCACACGCTGGATATCGGCCTGCGACGTGCGTGCCTCGACCGGCACGCCCCACTCCCTGAGCACCTCGCAGGCGAGCGCCACGGCCTCGTCCAACCTGGCGCGCACGCTGTCACGCAGGCTGCCGCCGTAGTCATCGAGGAGTTCGGGCTGCATGCCGACGAGCGCAATGTCCGCCGGCAGGTCCCCGGACAATTCCGCCGATGACAAAACTTCCTGGAAACCGGCCTGGTGCATGCTGACTTTTTTCGCGCCCATGTAGCGCGGCACGTCGTCGCCGCGCACCAGTTTGAGCGTCGCCGGCGGCATGCCGAAATCGACCGCGTCGAGAATCAGCAGGCGTCGGGCGTTGCGTATCCAGGGCAACAGGAAAATGCCCTGCGTCCCGCCGTCCATGACGCGCACGTCCGGCGGGAAGGAGTAGCGCGCGTTGAGAGCCTCGACCGCGCGGACACCGAATCCCTCGTCGGCCCACAGGATGTTGCCGATCCCGAGGACCAGCGTATCGAAAGCGCCCGGATCGGCATCCGCCTGGTTCAGGGCCGGATCCGTCATTCGAGGTCCCTCGGACCTTTGTCACGGAATCTCCGGTACCCGTCGATCATGCAGCTGACACCATTCTGGCGCGACATGAACTCGGCGCGAATGACCATGTAAATATGCACCACCGCAAACACGAGCATCAGCCACATGCCGATGAAATGCCACATCCGCACCGTCTGCGAATTCGGTTCGATGACGAATACCCAGCCGAACATCGCATCGGTCCAGTGATCCGGCCCTGCCCCCTGGCTGTACAGGGCAAACCCGGTGCAGATCATGAAGATCAGGAGGAGGACATTGACCAGCCACATGAAGATCTGCGCCAGCGGGTTGTGGCCGATGTTCTTGCTGACCTTCCTGGTCATGAAGAGGTACAGCTTGATCTCGTGCCAGACGCGCTGCCACCAGTCACTGCTCCAGACAGGAAGGATGAACAACTCGCGGGAAACGTGGTTGCCCACGATGGCCCAGTAGATCCGCGCAAGATAGCCGATCGCCAATACGTACGCCGCCGTGAAGTGCACGAACCGGATGTTGCCCATCAGGAAATGGGAACTCGCCTCGCCGCTCAACGTCGGCAACGGCTTTGCGATCAGGTAGCCCGAGCCGCACAACACGAGGATGCACAGCGCGTGCACCCAGTGCCAGAGTCGAACCGGCGCCTGAAACACGTAGACCTGGTCCGTATAGTCGACCTTCAGTAGCGACGTTGTCTTGACAAAAGCCATACCTGACCTCCTAGCGAACCTTGACCGTGCTCAGTTCCTTGCCATCGTGGGAGATGACATGCGTCGAACAGGCCAGGCACGGATCGAAGCTGTGGATCGTGCGCAGTATCTCCAGCGGTTGTTCGGCGTTGGCCATTGGCGTGCCGAGCAGCGCGGCTTCATAGGCGCCGATGTTGCCTTCAGGGTCACGGGGCGATGCATTCCACGTCGTCGGTACGATGCACTGGTAGTTGTCGATCTTCGTATCCTTGATCTGGATCCAGTGACCGAGCGCACCGCGCGGCGCTTCGCCATAGCCGACGCCTTTGGCTTCGGCCGGCCAGGTCTCTGGATCGAACTTGTCCATATTCGCCGTTGCCGAGTCGCCGTTCTTCACATTGGCCATGAGTTCGCCGAAGACATCGCGCATTTTGTACGCGGTAAACTGCGTCTCCAGGCCCCGTGCCGCCGTGCGGCCAAGCGTCGAGAACAGCGCCGTGATCGGCAGCCCCAGCTCGGCCAGAGTCCGGTCGACCTGGTCCTTGATCTCCTCCCGGCCCCGCGCGTAGGCGACGAGATAACGCGCCAGCGGACCGACTTCCATGGCATGGCCGCGCCAGCGCGGAGCCTTGAGCCATGAGTACTTGGCGCCTTCGTCGATCTCCTCGATGTTGGTCTTCGTTCCCTTGGCGTTCGGCCCCAGCTCGAAGCTGGGCTCGGTGATGCCCTCCCAGGGATGCAGCGCTGTGATCATTTGCATACGCCGGGAATTCGCCGTAGGAAAGAACGTTCTTGCTCGACAGGCCGCCGCCGTAACCCCAGTCCTTGTAGAACGAGGCAATCGCCTTGAGATCCGGCAGATACACCTGGTCCGTAAATGCGATCGACTGGTCGATGATGTCCTTGACGATATTCAGCCAGGCCATGTTGATCGCGCCGACGGCGCCCGCGTCGTCAACGTTGATCGAGCACGGCATGCCGCCCACGACCCAGTTCGGATGCGGGTTGCGGCCCCCGAAAATCGTGTGAATCTTGACGATTTCCTTCTGGAAGTCGAGTGCTTCCAGGTAATGCGTCGTCGCCAGCAGGTTGGCCTCGGGCGGGAGCCTGTATGCGGGGCTACCCCAGTAGGCGTTGGCAAAAATACCGAGCTGGCCGGATTCGACGAAACGTTTCAGCTTGTTTTGCACGTCGCTGAAATAGCCCGGCGAAGACTTCGGCCAATTGCTGATTGACTGCTGCAACGCCGACGTGGCCTTGGGATCGGCGCTCAGCGCGCTGACCACATCGACCCAGTCGAGTGCGTGCAGGTGGTAGAAATGGACGATGTGGTCGTGCGTGTACTGCGCCAGCATCATCAGGTTGCGAATGTGGTTCGCATTAGTCGGTATCTCGATAGCGAGCGCGTCTTCGACGGCCCGCACCGACTGCAAGGCATGCACACCCGTGCACACGCCGCAGATTCTCTCGGTGAAGGCCCAGGCGTCACGTGGGTCGCGGCCCTTGAGGATCACCTCGAGACCGCGCCACATGTTGCCCGTGGAAACCGCGTTGCGAATGACATTGTCTTCATCGAGATTCACCTCGATGCGCAGATGGCCTTCGATGCGGCAGATCGGGTCGACGACAACGCGCTTGCCGCTATTGTCGAGTTCGAAGCCATTGGGCGTTGTGACACTAGCCATTGCTCACCTCCTTGCCTTCCTCCTGCACGTCGAGATCTGCCCTGCCGGACCATTTCGTCGCGACGGACACCGCCGCGTGCGCCGCGACTCCGAGCGTGGTCGCGCCGGCGAGGACGGCGCCGATCTTGTCGGCTCTCGCCTCTACCCCGCCGAGGACGCTCAGATCCGAAATCGCGTGGTAGAAACTGCCGTTGTCCCAGAAATTGTCTTCGGCGCAACCGAGGCATCCATGGCCGGACTTGACTGGCCATGACAGCCCGCCGTTCCACTCAACCGTGGAGCAGGCGTTGTAGGTTGTCGGCCCCTTGCAGCCGACCTTGTACAGGCAATAACCCTTGCGTGCGCCTTCGTCGTCGAACGTCTCGACGAACTGGCCGGCATCGAAATGCGGCCGGCGATAGCATTTGTCGTGCAGACGCTGACCGTAGAACATTTTCGGCCGGCCCTGGCGATCCAGCGGCGGCAGGCTGTCAAAGGCAAGCATGTAGGTGATGACCCCGGTCATGACTTCGGCAATCGGCGGGCAGCCTGGTACCTTGACGATGGGTTTGTCGCGGATCACCTTGTGGATCGGTACGGCCTGGGTCGGGTTCGGTTTCGCCGCCTGGACGCAGCCCCAGGATGCGCAGGAACCCCACGCAATGATGGCCTTGCAGTGATCGGCCATGTGGCGCAGCTTCTCGACATAGGGCCTGCCCGCCTGGATGCAATACATGCCGTCCTCGTTGAGGGGCGGATTGCCCTCACACGCGAGGATGTACTGGCCGTCGTACTTCGCGATGGTCTGCTCGAGGATCTCCTCGGCCTGGTGGCCGGCGGCCGCCATGAGCGTGTCGTCATAGTCGAGCGACAGCATCGACAATACGACGTCACCGACCAGCGGGTTGCCCGAGCGAATAAACGACTCCGTGCAGCAGGTGCACTCGAGTCCATGGAGCCAGATGACCGGGGTGCGCGGTTTGGTCTCGAGCGCATGGGCTATTTTGCCGGCGAACTCGTGACCGAGTCCCAGGCCGGCAGCGGTCAGGGTGCAGAATTTAACAAAGCTCCGACGCGTGATGCCGTGACTGCGCATCACGTCGTAGAACGTTTCGTTGGCATGCATGGCAACTCTCCCTTCGTGCATGAATGCAAGGTGGGCTGCCAGCTCGCCGACTGTCTGTTATTGAGCGCTGCTTTCTTACGGCTTGTCCCCCGCATTAGTGTGCGGCAGAGCCTTGCAGCCGAAGTGATCATGCATTACGCGAGGCACGGAAGTCATTGTGGTTCCTACGTACCAGCCCCGCGCCGACCGCGGACCCTTCCAAAATATCCGCGCACTCGGTATGGTAGATGGTCGGATACGGTGTTCGTTTCCTCGGGAAAAACGCAATGTACGGGCCACTGATCGAACAAGCCGAGAAATACCTCAGATCGCTGCATCAACAGGACGATATCGTCTGCCAGTTGAAACGCAGGCTGGCCGACTTGCTGGCCCGCGGGGAAGCGAATGCCGATGCGGCCGGGCGCGCATTGCGGCTCAGCCGACGCACGCTGCAGCGCCGCCTGAAGGCGGAGAAAACAAGCTTTCAGCGCATTCTGCGGGAAGTCCGCGCCGAACTGGCCGTAAATTACCTGCGTGACGCCCGCCTCAAGTCGCTCGAGATCGCCATGTTGCTCGGTTACTCGAATATCAGCTCGTTCACCACCGCTTTCAAATCCTGGTACGACATGCCGCCCGCGAAATACCGCCAGAAGTTTCTCGCCCTGCGCTGAAGCCGCGCGGCGCCCTCGTAACAGTCCCGATCACACCTTGCCAGGACGAGCCGCAGGCCCGGAAATGGGCTATCATTCGCGGCCCGCAAATCAGAGGATCAATGATGCTGGAGAAGCTTCAGTTCTACATCGACGGTCAGTGGGTAGACCCGGTCGAACCGCGCACACTGGATGTCATCAACCCGGCAACCGAGGCGGTCTATGGCCGCATCAGCCTCGGGTCGGCGGCTGACGTTGACAAGGCCGCTGCCGCGGCGCGCCGGGCGTTCGCGAGCTTTGCGCAGACCGCGCCCGCCGAACGCATCGATCTGCTCCAGTCGATTCTCGCCGAGTTCAAGAAGCGCCAGGACGACGTGGCCGAGGCGATCATGAACGAAATGGGCGCACCCTGGGGGCTCGCCAGGGGCGCGCAGGCCATGAGCGGTGTGCAGCACATCAAGGCCGCCATCAAGGGCAAACCCCTGTTCGTATTCAGCATCATTGACAAAGTACATCATCTCGAGCTGTTCGTGGGTACGGATGCCCGGATGTTGGCCCAGGTAGGTTTTTAGTGAGGATGTGCCGGCTTTTTGCGCGCCAGCGATCATCAACTGGATGGGATGGCTCATACGTTTCTGCCTCTGCGCGCTATCATTGCCACGAGAACGCTTCGCGGCCCAGCAGCCGGGCCAACGCTGCGCGCTCGTCACCGTAGTAATCATCCAGGAGGGAGCGGGTAGCCGCCGGGATCTGGACCTCCTCTTGTGCCCCGCGGTTGAGGCGCAGCAAGGCCGGCTCAAAGCGGCGGCGCAAGAGGCGCAACATGTGGTGAAGTCGCGGTCTGTCGTGAACGCGCAACCGCAGCGCCTCTCGGAGGGAGCGATAGGCCGCGATCAGGCGAGCGCTTTTCATGGCCTGGGTAGGATTGAACACTTGGAAATCGTAACCGGCGTAGAAGGAAGGTGCGAGGCCGCACCAGGCACAGAGATCGGCCATGGCCGCGCCCGCGA
>JARRMH010000282.1:0-3911 GCA_037386205.1 Woeseiaceae bacterium
ACCGTATGGGATTCACACGATACCCGCTGCCGCGACCAATGCCCGCCGTATCGAAGCCGGGCTGCTGCTGGCCGGCACCGATTTCGACAGCAGCGTCACCCCGTTCGATGCAGGGCTCGGGGCGCTGGTGGATCTGGAGAAGACGGACTTCATCGGTAAGGCCGCGCTCAAACGGGCGCAACGGAGCCGACGTACCTGGGGATTGCGATGTCCCGACGGCATCGCCCGACACGGCGATACGATCGCATTGGAAGGCAACACGCTCGGGCGTATCTGCAGCAGTGCCTGGTCTCCCTACCTCGAATGCGGTGTCGCCATCGTGCGTCTGGACACTTCTTCAACCGGGCCAGGAACCACGGTGCAAGTCGAATGCACCGACGGACTTACGCGCCCCGCCGAAATCTGCGAATTGCCGATGTACGACACTGCCGGCGATATTCCGCGTGGCAGACGCACCGACATTCCCGAGATTCCGGTGAGTCGGTAGCGCATCGCACGACGTCGCGCCAGCCCCCCAGGCCGATCATGTGATTCGGCTACTGATTCCTGTCGTCCGTGACCGTGCTGGCTTGCGGTTCCAGTGCCAGGAATCGACAGCTGACTCCCCGCGGTCGTCGTTCGTTGTCGTACGACGTCCCGCATCTCCCTAATGACCCGCTGATCTTCTCAGTTGATGCCCAACCTCTCGTTTTCCCTCTCGAAGATCTCCCGAATCACCGCCCCGTCCGATGGCTCCTCCCGGAGCGTCTCGGGGTCCCACAGGCTGCGCTGCATGTCGAAGAAGTCCCCGCCGTAGATATGGATGCCACCGGTGAATCTGAGCAGTGGATTGGTAACGGAATGCACCACGTCTTCCGGCAACATTGCCGTGTCTTTGACGAACAGGGCATCGGCACCGCATGCCCTGATCCCCTCCGATGTCCGTTTCCAGTAGATGTTGTCCTCTCTTCCCGTATAGATTCCGATATTCGCCCACATGCGGTGATCATGGGGCATGAGGTTCATCCGCGGTGTCCATGTGGCAGCAAATATCGTCAGTGATGGCGACCGAAGAAGCACGTTCAGTCCAGCCTTCGCAGGGTCGCCTAGCGCAGCCAGCACGGCATCCGGTTTAGCAACAGCGCGGGCGAGCACTTCATTCACTGCAGCCTGCGCCTCCGTGTCCTCGTTTGCTGCAACGCAGTCGGAAACAAATCGATCGATGTCCATCTCGGTGCTCGTCAGGTTTGATGCGGAGCAGCTCGTCGGTGTCCGCATCGGATCTCCAAGAGCCTGGTCGCTGCCACTTGCGCTGAATGGGCGGCTACACGGTCGGCCTTTCATTGTAGCTCAACCGGGATGAGCTACCGCTCGCGATCAGGATCCGCTCTCGCCAATCGAATGAGTGCCGGTTCATGCTACCGTACCTCGGCCTGACCGGGGGGCCGAGGGAACATTTGATGGCAGAGACATCCAGGCCGCCGAGGGTGGTCGGCAAGCTCGGCGCGACGCTGATGAGCGTCAACGGAATGATCGGGGCAGGGATCTTCGCGCTGCCGGCGATCCTTTACGCCGAGGTCGGTAATTTTGCGCCCTGGATGTTTCTGATCTTCGGGCTTCTGTTCGCGACCGGCATCCTGATTTCGGCTCGATTGTCGAACATGTTCCGTTCCTCCGGCGGGCCGCAGCTCTGGGCGCAGGTCGCTTTCGGGCCCTTCACCGGATTCCAGGTGGGATGGATCATGGTGCTGGCGATGGCCGCGGGTCGCGCGGCAACACTGTATGTGCTGGTTTCCTACCTCGCGGTGATCTTCCCGGCCTTTCTCGAGCCGGCCTGGCGCTTCATCGCGCTCGCGTTCCTCCTCGTGGCGATGACCTGGCTGACGACCTCGGGCATGAAGAACAGCATCGGGGGGCTGGCTATCGGTACGGTTCTGAAGGTGACGCCAATCCTGCTGCTTTGCCTGGTCGCGTTCAGGTCGGGCGGCATAGCTACCGAATTTACGTTACCGGATTTCGGTGCTTTCGAAAGTGCTGCCTTGCTCGTCTACTTCGCCTTTTCGGGCGCAAACAGCGCAGCCTACTCGGCGGGTGAACTCAAGAACCCCCGTCGTGATCTCCCGATCACCATGCTCGCGTCGCTCGGATTGATCATGATGCTGTACATGGCTGTGCAATGGGCCTACATTGCCGCCGGCGCGCCGCGGGGCGGAGGGGATACGGCGCCCCTTGCGGCGGCAGCCGGCGCCGTGATGGGTGATGCCGGCGTTCTCCTTCTGAGCCTGGCGGCGATTTTTTCGATCGCTACGAACTGCCTCAATTTCTACATTGCCGGCCCGAGGGTTGCGTATGCGATGGCCGATCGCGGCCTGTTACCGGAGACGTTCGCCCATGTGTCGCCACGTTTCGGAACACCCGACCGTGCCATCCTGCTTTTTTCAGTCATCGTCGCCGTCATGCTCACGAGCGGCGCATTCGTATTCCTGGCGACCGTCACGTCGCTCGGGGCGCAGTGTGTAACGCTCTTGTACATTTTCGCCTTTGTCGTGCTGATGCGGCGAAACCATCGGAACCACGACGGGCAACTCGCTCCCTATTGGTGGCCGGTCATTGTCGCAGGAGCGTTCTTCGCGCTCTTCTCGATCGCCCAGGCGCCGGCAAGAGCCTTCCTGTTGCTGGCAGCACTCCTCGTCGTTGGAACGGCGCTCTATTTCCTTGCACGTCGCAGCGAAATCAGCGCGCCTGAGCCGATACTGGACTAAGCGATCACAGTCACTACGCGCCGGCAGTCCTGTCGATGCCGTCGGCAGAGGTCAGAACGACAACCGACTACAGCGTTTGATCCCGCTCGCATGGGTGACGGACCCTCACATGTCACCGGCTTCGGGATTCATACCGGCCGAACTCTACACTGAGAAAAAGATCGAAATGAGTGCATGATTTCTCTCTCAAAAGTTGCTTTATGTCGCTCTCTGCACAGCCCGGCGACACTAGCAACTGAACCTCGCGGGACAGGTTACATTTCACAAAATCGCACCGTACTTCTTTTGACGAATCTTCCAAAATGACGGGAATTTGCCGTCTGCTGGCAGAATTTCGTCTGCGTTCGATATTGCAGCAATCTATCATGTCGATTATTCTCGACATATGGACAGCGACTCGGCCGTTCGATCTTTCGCCGCGCTTGCTCAGGCGAGTCGACTGGCGGCATTTCGGTTGCTCGTCCAGGCGGGCGAGCCCGGTCTGTCCGCCGGTGAAATCGCCCGCGAACTGGGCGTACCCCACAACACACTGTCCACCCATCTTGCGATCCTCGCCCGGGCCGGCATGGTCCGGGGTCGCCGCGAGGGACGGAGTATCATCTATAGCGTGGATTTCGACGGCACACGCTCGCTCCTCGCCTTCCTCCTGGAGGATTGCTGCCGGGGTGAGCCCGAACTGTGCAATCCGGCCATAGAAAGTGCCCTGCCCGCCTGCTGTGGATAGCGAGCGATACTCTGGAACCGCCGAGACGCGCAGGGTTCTCGTAGTCTGCACCGGCAATTCATGTCGATCGATCCTGGCCGAAGCCCTGATCAATACTTTGGGCTGCGGTCGTTATCACGCGGTGAGTGCGGGCAGCTGGCCGGCAGGCTACGTGCATCCGAAAGCGCTCGAAACGCTGCGCCGTCACGGCATCGACCCGGGTGATCCGAAAAGCCAGTCATGGGACGACTTTGCCGAACAAGACTTCGACTTTGTCATTACGGTCTGTGACGCGGCTGCCGCCGAACCGTGTCCGGCCTTTCCGGGCAGCTTTCGACGCCTTCACTGGAGCACTCCAGACCCGGCGAAAGCCACAGGCACGGCCGACGATATCGAGGCCGTCGCGGAGAAGATCCAGCAGCGCCGCAAGGTCGATCACGAAATCCAGGACACCACGGAGCTGCTGG
>JARRMH010000283.1:0-3893 GCA_037386205.1 Woeseiaceae bacterium
GCGAGTTCGCGCCGGACGAAGTCGGCGTCGCATGCATAGCCGAACCAGGCGGCCGAGCTCTGCAGCCTGTCGAGGTGCTCGCCGAGCAGGAAATAGCCATTTGCCTCGGTCCAGCGGATCGTCTCGAGCAAGCGGAAACTGCCCGGCATCGGTCGCGTCCTGAGGACCTCGGTCTTGGCATCGCTTTCGTCGTATTCGTCAACGGTGCGCGAATCCCAGACGATGCCGCCACCGGTCCCGTAGGTCGCAACGCCCGTCTTCTTGTTGAGGAGCAAGGTGCGGATGGCGACGTTGAAACAGGCCTTGCGGCCCGGCGCAAAAAAGCCGATCGAGCCCGTATAGATTTCCCGGGGGGAGTCCTCGAGTTCGGCAATCAGGTTCATCGTGGAAGCCTTCGGCGCCCCGGTTATCGAGGCACACGGGAACAGGGCGCGCATGATTTCGGCAAGAGTCGCCCGCGTCGTCGCCTCGACGGTCGACGTCATCTGCCAGACGGTCGGGTATTTTTCGATGTCTAGCAGCCGACTCACACGCACCGAACCGCTCGCGGCGATCTTGCCGAGGTCGTTCCTGAGCATGTCGGAAATCATGATGTTCTCGGCCCGGTCCTTGGGCGTGTTCGCGAGGCCCTGCCGGGCCAGGTCGTCGAGCGCCGGCGTCATACCGCGCCGCGCGGTCCCTTTCATCGGGCGGGTTACAACGTGGTCGCCCTGCAGGGAAAAGAACAATTCGGGCGAACAGGACAAGATCGCGAAGTCGTCCATCTCGACGAACGCAGCGTAAGGGCCGTCGTCCGCGAGGCTCAGGAAGAGGTCCCACGGGTCCCGCGTGGTCGCTTGAGTCTGGCGAATCGAGTAGTTGACCTGGTAGCAGTTGCCGCGCTCGATTTCGTCCCTGATACGCGCTATTCGTCTTGCGTAGGTCCCGGCATCGGTCTCGTGTTGCCACGGACCGTCGAGACGTTCGCTACTGCGCGGCCCGGGCAAAGTCCGCAACGATTCCCCCTGCTCGTAAAGGCCGAAGCATGCGAGCGGCAGACGGCAACCCGACTTGACCCGCAGCGCATCGTCGAACGCCGGTGCGGCCTCGTAGCAGACGAACCCGGCTGCGGTCAGGCCATGCTGCCCGACGGCCTCATCGACGGCCTCGAGTATTCGTGTGACGTCTTCTGGCCGGCGCGCCGACAGCACGCGAGCCGGCTTATCGAACAGGCGCCAGTCGCCGGTCGGGCCGTCGCGCAGAACAATCTTGCCGAGTGATTCCATGAAGTCCGGCCGTGCCTCGTCAGCGGTGACTTCAGGACGCTTAGCCAAGTGCTTCGATAATCTCGCGCGGGGCCTGGACCAGCTCGATGAGCACGCCCTCGCCGCCGATCGGGAACTCGTCATTGCCCTTCGGATGCACGAAACAGATGTCGTGGCCCGACGCCCCCTTGCGGATGCCGCCCGGTGCAAACCGCATGCCCTGCCCGGCCAGCCACTCGACCGCAGCCGGGAGGTCGTCGATCCAAAGGCCGATATGATTGAGCGGCGGCGAGTGCACGCGCGGCGCCCTGTCGGGATCGAGCGGCTGCATCAGGTCGACCTCGACGCGCTGTGCGCCGCTGCCGAGGAACGCAATGTCCTCGTCGACGTTTTCCTGCTCGCTCCGGTAGCTACCGTCCAGCGTCAGGCCGAGGGTGTCGACCCATAACCTGCGCAGTCGCTCCTTGTCGCGGCCGCCGACAGCGATCTGCTGAATGCCGAGTATCCTGAACGGTCGTTCGCTCATGTCATTTCTGCTCCAGGTAAGCGTCGAGCAACTGCTGTGCCGCGGTCGTCGCCGGGACGCGGCCCTCCGTGACCGCGCGCTCGAGTTCCGCAATAGGGTGACTGGCGCCCAGTTTTGCACGAAGGTCGGCAACCAGGCTGTCCTGAAGTTCTGACCAGAGCCAGTGCCGGGCCTGCTCCGCACGCCGCGCAGCCAGTTCGCCGCTCGCCTCGAGCGCCTGCTGGTGACGCACGATGGTGTCCCAGGCCGAATCGATCCCGGTTCTGTCGCGCGCAGAACAGGTGGCCACTTCCACCTGCCAGTTGCGCGAACGCGGACGCAGCAATTTCAGCGCATGCCGGTAATCGGCCGCCGAGTGGTTGGCGAGGGTTTCGCGTCCGTCGTCGGCCTGGTTGATCAGGACGAGGTCGGCGAGTTCCATGATGCCGCGCTTGATGCCCTGCAGTTCGTCACCCGCGCCCGGTTGCAGGAGCAGGACGAACATGTCGGTCATCTCGGCAACCTTGGTCTCGGACTGGCCGACGCCGACGGTCTCGACGAGAACCACGTCGAACCCGGCCGCCTCGCACAGCAGCAGCGTCTCGCGGCTGCGGCGCGTCACGCCGCCGAGCGTGTTGCCGGCCGGCGACGGGCGGATGAACGCCTCCGGGCGACGCGCGAGGGTCTCCATGCGGGTCTTGTCGCCGAGGATCGAGCCACCCGAAATGGCTGACGATGGATCGACGGTCAGAACGGCGACCCGGTGACCTGCGTCGATGAGGTGACTTCCGAGTGCCTCGATGAAGGTCGACTTGCCGACCCCCGGCGCGCCGGAAATGCCGACTCGTGTGGCCCCGCCGGTCTTTGGCATCAGTTTCTCGAGCAGCGCCTCGGCCTGCTCGCGATGGTCGCGGCGCGTGGACTCGACCAGCGTGATGGCACGCGCGAGCGCCCGGCGATCGCCACCCAGCACGCCCTTAAAGGTGTCAGTCACCTTAATTGCTCCGCCCCCGCCAAAAGGTGCCAGTCACCTTCTAAAGTGCGTACGTAAAAGGTGACTGACACCTTTTACTCCAGCTCCATGATGACCTGGTCGACCTCGACGCTATCGCCCGGCGCGAAGTGGATCCTGGCGATGACGCCGTTGCGCTCGGCGCGCAGCGCATTCTCCATTTTCATGGCCTCGAGAACGGCCAGTTCCTCGCCGGCCTTGACCTCGTCGCCCTCGGCAACCGCCACGGAAACGAGCAGTCCGGGCATCGGCGCGGTGATGTGGCCCGAGGTATCCGGTGCCACCTTGACGGGCATGAGCTTGTAGAGCTCGGCGGCCCGCGGATTCATGATGCGCACCTCGGACTGCGAGCCGCCGCGTGACAGCGTGTAGATCTGCCCGTGACGCTGAACCTGCACGTGGACCTCGGCGCCGTTGACCGTGCCGTCCCAGAGCGGCTGGCCGAACTCCCAGTTACTGCGCACGGCGTAGGTCTTGCCGTCGTATTCGACGTCGTGACCGCCTTCCCGGGGAACAACGTGTACCGGGTAGTGCTCGCCGCCCATTATGATCACCCAGTCAGCCGGCACACGCCGCTGGTGTCCCGGGAGTTGCCCGTCGATCTGCGCGGCCCGGTCACGGTACTTGCGCACCATGGAGGCGATGACGGCGATGATTTCGGCCGGGTCCTCGTGCGGCACGTCGCCCGGGTGAAAGCCGTCGGGGTATTCCTCGGCGATCGTGTTGGTCGAGATGTTGCCGGTAACGAATTTCTCGTGCGCCAGCAGCGCCGAGAGGAACGCGATGTTGGTGGAGATGCCGCGCACGATGAACTTGTCGAGGGCCGCCCGCATTTTCTCGATCGCCTGCTCGCGGTCTTCACCCCAGGTGACCAGCTTGGCCACCATCGGATCGTAGAACATCGACACCTCGCCACCTTCGAAAACGCCCGTGTCAACGCGGACGAAATCGTCCTCGACCGGCGGCCGATAGTAGACGAGCCGGCCGGTCGACGGCAGAAAATTACGGAACGGGTCCTCGGCATAGATGCGTGCCTCGATCGCCCAGCCGTTGATGCCGACGTCTTGCTGCGTAATCGGTAGCTTCTCGCCGGCCGCCACCCGGATCATCAGTTCGACGAGATCGAAGCCCG
>JARRMH010000284.1:0-3879 GCA_037386205.1 Woeseiaceae bacterium
GACGCCCGGCGTGAAAAAGCCCGTAAATTCCTGGATGTACTGGAACGCCTGCGGAAAGTTGCCGAGCAGCGGCCTCGCCAGAATCATCGCGATGATGATCGCCGAGAGACTGACGATACGCCCGACCCGCACGAGCTCGCCCTCCGACTCCTCACCCGACTTGAAGTTGCGGTACAGGTCCATCGTGAAGATCGTCGAGATCGAGTTCATCATCGAGGCGAGCGACGAGACGATCGCCGCGATCAGCGCGGCAAACACGAGGCCGAGGATACCCGCCGGCAGCAGGTTCATCACCGTCGGGTAGGCACGATCCGGAGCCGCGAGATCCGGCGCCAGAATGGCGGCAGCCACGCCCGGCAGCACGATGATCAACGGCATGATCATCTTCAGGAACGCCGCGAACATGATGCCCTTTTGCGCTTCCTGCGTGCTCTTTGCCGCCAGCGCGCGCTGGATGATGTACTGGTTGAAGCCCCAGTACGAGAGATTCATGATCCACATGCCGCCGACCAGCACCGAGATGCCGGGCAGGCTCACGTAGTGTGGTGAATCCTTGGTGAAGATCAGGTCGAAGCGTTCGGGCGTCTTCTCGAGCAAGATCTGGAAACCTGCGATCACGCCCTGCCCGCCCGACACTTCGTTCAGCGAAATGCCCGCGATCAGGACGCCGCCGATTACCAGCAGCGTCACCTGGATGATATCGGTCAGCGCCACGGCCTTGAGACCGCCATACAGCGAGTACGCCGCCGCGAATGCGCCGAGCGCGATTAGCCCGACGGTCAGGTCCAGCCCCGTCACCGTGTTGACGGCGAGCGCACCCAGCCACAGGATCGAGGTCAGGTTGACGAACACGTAGATGCCCAGCCAGAACAGGGCCATGACCGTACGCACACGGTGGTCGTAGCGCTCCTCGAGGAACTGCGGCATCGTGTAGATCTCGTGCTTGAGAAACACGGGCAACAGCCACTTCGCGACGATGACGAGCGTGAGCGCCGCCATCCACTCGTAGGCGCCGATGGCGATGCCCATGACCCATGCGGATCCCGACATGCCGATGATCTGCTCGGCCGAGATATTGGCCGCGATCAGTGACGCGCCGATGGCCCACCAGGGCAGCGCGCGACCGGCCAGGAAGTAGTCGCTCGAGTCTTTCTGGTGCCCCGCCTTTTCGCGCGACACCCATTGCGCCAGTACGAGCAGGACGATGGCATAAATAACGACGACCGTCAGATCGAGTGTTCCTAGATGCACAGGATTCCCCCGGATGGTTTTCGTTGCCTTTCGGCATACTGTAGCAAGACTGCGCCCGCTTCGAGGTTCCCATGCAGGACGAACACGCGCGGTGTCAGGTTGAATCGGGCTTCGTATTCCGCGAGCTTGTTCCCCATCTGCGCGATGGCAGCGTCATTCATGATACTCACCGTGCAGCCGCCGAACCCGCCGCCTGTCATGCGAGAGCCCAACACGCCCGCTGTACTGTTCGCGAGTTCCACCAGCAGGTCCAGTTGCGGGCAGCTGATCTCGAAGTCATCGCGCATGGATCGGTGCGATGCGGTCATCAGCTCCCCCAGCCGGTCCAGCGCACCCGACTTCAGCGCGGCGGCAGCCTCGAGCACGCGCCGGTTCTCCGACAGCACGTGGCGGCAGCGACGGCGAACGGCGTCGGGCATTTCGTTGTGATGCGCCTCGAACAGGTCGGCACCGACGTCACGCAGTGATTCGACTGAATCGTCGTAGCGTCGCAGCAGCTCGACGCCCGCCTGGCACTCGGCGCGCCGCGTGTTGTAGGCCGACTCAACCAGCGCGCGCCGGACCTCGCTGCTGATGATAACGACGCGATAGTCGCCGAGTTCAACCGGCACGTGCTCATAAGCCAGCGACCGGCAGTCGAGCAGCAACGCGTGCCCGGAACGGCCGATGCCGCAGGCGAACTGGTCCATGATGCCGCACATCACGTGCGCGTACTCGTGCTCCACGTGCTGGCACAGTTTGACCATCTCCACAGGATCCATCCGGAACCCGGCGACGTGTTGCACGGACAATGCCGTCGCCACCTCGAGCGCTGCCGACGAACTCAGGCCGGTACCGAGATCCAGGTTGCCGTCGAACACCGCCTCGAACCCGTGGTCAAGGCAGCCGCGCCGACGGAATTCTTCGACAACGCCGAGCACGTAGCTCTTCCAGCTGCCGGGCGTGGGCGTCTCGAAGTCGCCCAGGTCGTATTCGACCCGCTCGTCAAACCGCATGGAGGCGATGCGTACTTTGTGATCGGCGCGTTTGCGAATTGCGAAATACACGCCGCGGTCGAGGGTCATCGGGAAAACATAGCCCTCGTTGTAGTCGGTGTGTTCACCGAGCAGGTTCACACGCCCCGGCGCCATCACCACGGCCACATCGTCTTGGTCGCCGAAGGTCGCGGCAAAGGCGTGCGAAACGGATGCGGCCATCGCGGAATGCGAGCTGCTCATGTGTTGCACTGCTTGTAGTGAATTTCTGACAGGTCGCGCAGGCGCGCGGCACTCGCTTCGGGCGTGATGTCGCGCTGTGGCTCGGCGAGCATTTCGTAACCGACCATGAACTTCCTGACCGTCGCCGACCGTAGCAGCGCCGGGTAGAAATGCATGTGCCAGTCCCATTCCTCGTATGCCGCACCGTCGGTCGGCGCCTGGTGCATACCGGCCGAATACGGGAAGCTGCATTCAAACAGGTTGTCGTAGCGCGTCGTGATGCGCTTTACGATGTCGGCCAGCGCGCTCCTCTCTGTATCATTCATCTCGGCCAGGCTGGTAACGCGCCGCTTGCACAGCAGCATGATTTCGAATGGCCAGACCGCCCAGAACGGCACCACGGCAACAAAGTGATGATTCTGGCAGACGACGCGCTCGCCGCGGTCGAGTTCGACGGTGCAGTAGTCGCCGAGCAGCGTCGAGCCGTGTTTGTCGAAGTAGCGCCGCAACTGCGCGAGCTCCCTGGCGGGCTCGTCCGGCACATTGCGCTGCGCCCAGATCTGGCCGTGCGGGTGCGGGTTGCTGCAACCCATGACGGCGCCCTTGTTCTCGAAGATCTGCACATGAGCGATGTCGTCCATCGCGCCGAGTTCTTCGTGCTGAGCGGCCCACAGGTCGACGACCCGCCGAATATCCGCAAGCGCCATCTCCGGCAGCGTAAGATCGTGGCGTGGCGAAAAGCAGACGACGCGGCAAATGCCCGACTCCGCCTTCGCGCGCAACAGTTCATGGTCGTCCCCGTGGTCCGGCGTCGGGTCCGACGATAGCGCGCTGAAGTCGTTGCCAAAGACGAACGTGCCATCGTAATCGGGGTTTTTTTCGCCGCCTGCCCGCTCATTTCCGGGGCAAAGATAGCAGCCGGGATCGTAACGCGGCAGATCCAGGATCGCGGGGTTCTCGGTCTGTCCCTGCCAGGGGCGCTGCATGCGCTGCGGCGAGACCAGCACCCACTGGCCCGTCAGCGGGTTGTGGCGCCGATGCGATTGACTGTGCAAATCGAAGCTGCTCATCGAAGCGCCATTTGAGCCCGGATTCCTACTCGTGTCCACCTTCGAGTGTGGAGATCAGACCCCGCAGCTCCCGCCGCGGCAACGCGTAGTTCGTATCGTGCACAATGTTCACGGTTTCGTCACGACCGAGAACGGCACGAGGCCCAAAGCACGCAGGCAACTCAAGACTAACGACCCTCGGCTTTGTTGTCCTTCGCACGGACGGCATCCGGCGTCATGAAGTTGCGGAGATCGTGTTCATCGCCGCTGCGTTTCCATGCGTCAGGGAAAGGTGCTGCCTGCGAGCGATCCTCGTGCCGATAGACGGCACCCGACGAGAACTTCTTCGTGTACGGGACGACGTGCTCGCCCTCGCGATTCTC
>JARRMH010000285.1:0-5878 GCA_037386205.1 Woeseiaceae bacterium
TCCTCAGGCACCGCCACCACGGCGATGTTCTCAAGCGCGAACGAGCCCGGCTGGCCCGACAGCTCTACGAGCTTCACGGAGGTCGAGCCCGAGCTCTGGGCGCGCGCCAACGCCCTCGCGCACCGCGCTGCGCACAGCGGCGGGATTACTGACCTGCACGCTGTCGGTTACGTCGTAATCGTTACGGCGATCCTGAGACATTAAGCCCTGCGCATTTTTATTTGTCATTCTACACGCGCCTTGTCACTGCGACAGCGCGATTCTCAGGAATATGTAAGATCTTCGGCAATTAAGCACTGAACTCCGCAACAACCGGGGCGTGGTCGGAGGGCCGCTCCCATGCCCGCGGCTCCTTATCGACATACGAGGCAGTGCAGCGCCTGGTCATGGCATTGCTCGCCAGGATCAGGTCGATGCGCAGACCTGCGTTGCGTCGAAAGCCGGCGGCGCGATAGTCCCACCAGCTGAACATTCCTTCGGGCTGATCGAATTCCCGGAAGACGTCGGTCAGCCCGAGATCGATCAGCTTGCCGAGTGCCTCGCGTTCGTCCGGGCTGCAGAGAATCGCATCGCCCCACTTTTCCGGGTCGTAGACATCGGCATCGGCCGGCGCAATATTGAAGTCGCCGAGCACGACGAGGTTCTCATGCCGCTTCATTTCGTCCGCGAGCCAGTCACGCAGGGCGCCGAGCCACCCGAGCTTGTAGGCATACTTCTCGGACCCGACCTCGGAGCCATTGGGCACGTAGAGATTGATGACGCGAAGTCCGTCGATCGTGGTCGCGAGGACACGCCGCTGCGGGTCCGCGAAATCGGGGAGCTCCATCACCGGATCGCCCGGCGGTGCCTTGCTCAGGACCGCAACGCCGTTATAGGTTTTCTGGCCATTCGCGATGGAGAGGTAGCCGATCTCTTCGAGGTCGGCGGCCGGGAAGTTCTCGGTGACCTGCTTGATCTCCTGGAGGACGAGAATGTCGGGATCGCGGTTCTGCAGCCATTCGACGACGTGCGGCAGGCGCACTTTCATCGAGTTGACGTTCCAGGTTGCAATCTTCATCAGACCTCTATGCCGGCCTGCCGCAACAGTGCATCGATAGTGGGTTCACGGCCGCGGAATGCGACGTAGGCTTCCATGATGTCACGCGTGCCGCCGACCTCGAGGATTTCGCGGCGGAAACGGGCGGCCGTCTCGCGATCGAAAATGCCGGCCTCCTCGAACGCGGCAAAGGCATCGGCGGCCAGGACTTCGGCCCACTTGTAGCTGTAGTAGCCGGCCGCATAGCCCCCGGCGAAGATGTGCGAGAAGGCGTGCGGCAGGCGATTGATGACCGGGTGCTTGATCAGCGATACCTCGTCGCGTACCTCGTCGAGCGTGTCGAGCACGGGTACCGGGGCGCCCGGGTCATACTCGGTATGGACCCTGAAGTCGAACAGGCCGAGTTCGATCTGACGCAGCATGGCGAGGGCTGCGCCAGCATGGCGGCTGGCCTCGAGTTTGTCGAACAGCTCGCGCGGGATGGGCTTGCCGATTTCATGATGCGACGAGCACCGCGTAAGCACCTCGAAGCTCCAGGCGAAATTCTCCATGAACTGGCTCGGCAGTTCGACGGCATCCCACGGCACGCCGTTGATGCCCGATACGCTCGGAAAACCGATGCGCGTGAGCAGGTGGTGCAGCATATGGCCGAATTCGTGAAACAGGGTCACGACGTCGTCATGCGAGAGCAGCGATACGCCCTCGCCGTCGGGCGGCGGGAAATTGCAGACGAGATAGCCAACGGGTAACGCGGATTGCTCGTTCAGCATCTCGCGCGTCACGCATTCGTCGATCCATGCCCCGGTGCGCTTGCCATTGCGTGCAAAGAGGTCGGTGTAGAAGCTGCCGATAATGCTGCCGTCCTGCGAAAGCGTGTAGTAGCGGACGTCGTCGTGCCACGTGGGGACGCTGTCGTCGAGCACGAGGTCGACGCCATAGAGTTGCGTCGCCAGCGCGAACAGGCCCTCTTTGACCGTTTCGGCCGGAAAGTACGCGCGCAACTCCTCGTTGGAAATGGAGAATTTCTCCTGCTTGAGCTTTTCCAGCCAGTAGGTCACGTCCCAGGCCTCGAGGGACATGCCCGCGAACTCGGTCAGCTCGGCGAGTTCGTGTTCCGCGGATTCGCGCGAATGCGCCGCCAGCTCGCGCAGAAACGCCAAGACCTGGTCCGGCGCGCAGCCTCGTGACGCAGCGCGAGAATACGCTCGATGTTCTCGCTGTTGTCCCAGCCCGGGTCGGCGCCCTGGTCGGAACCGCGTGTCACCCAGCCGCGGTAAAACGCCTCGCGCAGGTCGCGAGAGTCCGCCTGGCGCATGACCGCATCGTAGGTCGGGAAATCGAGCGCGAACAGCCAGCCCTCGGACCCGGCTTCGCGGGCCGCGTCGGCGGCGCGTGCGAGCAGCGCCTCGGGCAGCCCGCGGAGGTTCTCTTCAGCCGTGATATTCAGCGACCAGGCATCGGAGGCATCCTGCACGTTGTGCTCAAAAGTCGCCTGGATCTCGGCAAGTTCCTGCATGATCGCCTTGAATCGGTCCTTCGCGCCGGGTTCGAGATCGACGCCGGCCAGGTGGAAATCGCGCAGGGCATGATCGACCGCGCTGCGGCTCTCCTCGGACGCATCGGGCGGGAGCTTGTTCCTGACCGCTGCGTAGGCGCGCTGCAGGTCGACGTTCTGGGCAATCTCGGTGCCGTAATCGGTCAGCAGCGGCAGCGCCTGCTTGTAGGCTTCGCGCCAGTCCTTCGAGCCCAGCACGGCCTGGAGGTGCCTGACCGGCGACCAGACGCGGCCGAGTTCCTGGTCCATGTGTTCCACGGGAGCCACGAGGTCATCGATGTCGGGTTGCGTATCGGCACGCAACAGTTGTTCCAGCGTCGAACGATTGTCCGCGATGACTTTACTGATCGCGGGCAACACATGCTCCGGTGCTATCTCGTCGAAGCGTGGCAACGACGCCGTATCTAGAAGGGGATTGCTCATCGCTTGGCTGATATCCTTTTCAGGCGCCGCATATTAGCACAGGCTTCGCGTGTGGCTCGCAGACTCAAAACACACAAGAGGGTAAGAAACAGTGACGCAACGATACGATCTCCTCGTGATTGGCGGCGGCAGTGGCGGGCTTGCACACGCCCAGCGCGCGGTAGAATACGGCGCAGCGGCGGCAGTCGTCGAGCAGGGCCCGCTGGGCGGAACCTGCGTCAACGTCGGGTGCGTACCGAAGAAAGTCATGTGGTATGCCGCGCATCACGCGCACCAGTTCCATCATGTTGCCGACTACGGCTTCGATTTCGAGCTGCGGGATCACGACTGGGCCGGGCTCAAGTCGCGCCGCGATGCATATGTCGAGCGCCTGAATACGCTTTACGAGACAAACCTGGACAGGCGCGGCGTCACGTATCTTGCCGGCAAGGCCCGCTTCGTCGATGCACATACGCTCGACGTCGACGGACGCCGGTACGCGGCCGATCGGATCGTCATCGCAACGGGCGGCCGGCCGATGATTCCGGACATCCCCGGCGCCGAGCTCGGGATTACGTCCGACGACTTTTTCCAACTCGAAGAGCGCCCCCAACGCGTACTCGTTGCCGGCAGCGGCTATATCGCCGTGGAACTCGCCGGCGTCTTCGGTGCCCTCGGTTCAAGCGTCCAGATCGTCGTGCGCAAGGACCGGGTGCTGCGCAGTTTCGACGAGATGCTGAGCACCGAGCTCATGGAGGCCATGGATCACGACGGCATCGATGTCGTGACAGGGATTGTGCCGCAGGCGGTACAGGAGACCGACGAGGGCATCGTGCTGCATGCCGTGGACGGGCGCACCATGGGCCCGGTCGATTGCCTGCTGTGGGCGATCGGCAGGGAGCCGAACACGGAAGGTCTCGACGCCGCCGCGGCGGGTGTCGAACAGGACGCGCTGGGCTTCATTCCGACCGACACCTACCAGCAGACTAACGTGGAGAACATTTTTGCTCTCGGCGACGTCACGGGACGCGATGCGCTGACGCCCGTTGCGATTGCGGCGGGCCGGCGCCTGGCCGATCGCCTGTACGGCGGCATGGCGGGCCGGCACCTCGAGTACGAGCTGATCCCGACCGTCATCTTTTCGCACCCGGCGATCGGCACGGTCGGGTTGACCGAAGACCAGGCGCGCGCCAGGTACGGCGACGACATCAAGGTCTATACCTCGGGCTTCATCGGCATGTATTACGCGCTGGGTACGAAAAAGCGGCGCTCGGTCATGAAACTGATCACGACCGGCAAAGACGAGAAGATCGTCGGCTGTCACGTCATCGGCGAGGGGGCCGACGAGATGCTGCAGGGCTTTGCCGTCGCCATCCGCATGGGCGCGACCAAGCAGGATTTCGACGATACCGTCGCAATCCATCCGACCAGCGCGGAAGAACTGGTCACGATGCGCTAGTTTCCGCCGGTCCTCCTGCCCATGCGTTGACGTACCTGTTGCGAATGCCACACGGCGGGCACGATGACGAGTACGGCAATCGCGCCCAGCACCCAGAGGTAGCTGTGGCCCAGGGCGACCATGTTGACGATTTCGGCCGCCTGATCGTTATTCACCTGGTTGGCCATGGCGAGGGGACCGATTGCACCGTCCCGCGCGATGGCGAAGCCGTTGCTGAAGGCACTATGCCACCCGAGTGCCGAGAGCGAGGCGTAGGCTTTCCAGGCGATCGCCGCAGCACCGAACCCGATGACTCCGATGCCGACAGCTCCTAGCCCGAGCAGGCCGAGGCCGACTGTCCCCACGGAAAGCAGGCCTACGGACACGATTCCCACGCTGATCGGCGCAATGGCAATACCGCCCCACGCGAACAGCAGACCATAGGCCCGGTCACCGCCGGCAACCCACCCGAAAACGGGTGGCTCGTCCTGTTCCGGCATGCCGAAACGGAAGTGCACCAAAGGCACGCCCGCGAGGCGGTACCGGCTTTTGTATTCACGTGCCGCGGAATCGACCCGGTCGGCCGGATCCTGGAAGGCTTCCGGCCGCAATACGCGTTCCTGGGCGCGCAAAGTCCCCAGGCCTTTCAGCGTGCGGACCACAAGGATCGGGTAGAGGGCGACAAAACCGAGCGCAACGACCTGCGAGGCGATCGCGAGACTCGTCACATGGGCGCTCGCGCCCAGCGCCAGCTGCCGCATGCCGAACACGATCGCGACATAGACGAGGGGAGAAAAGAACAGGATTGCCACGGTCCTGAAGGCACGGTGGCGCTCGCGACTGGTGCGCGACTGGTCGAGGCTGGCCCGCAAGCCGAAGAATGTGCTTATCGCTCCCGAGAATGCCGCCAGGAAAGTCAGGATATTGGCCCACTTGAACCATGACCCGGCCTTCACGGCCGCCGTGCCCAGGGTGGCCGCCTTGGCCGGTGCGGGAATGGCAGAAATCGCCACCAATACGCCCGCCGCGAAGGACGCTCCGGGCTTGCTCCGCGAAAGGGCGTCTTCCACGTACTCCATCATCTCGGCTTGCAGCAGTTTGCGACCGCGAGACAGTCGTTGTTTCACCGCTTCTTCCGACAGGTCCAGGCTGGCAGCGACACTCCTGATCGATTGGTCTTCCCGGTAATAAAGAATCAGCGGCTCGCGATAGTTTTCGGGCACTCGCTTGATGGCCTGCCACAGCAGGGCCTGTTCTTCGTCACGTATGGCCATGTCTTCTGTCCTTGCTTGCTCTTCTCCGTGCCCCTGTCGCTCGTCCAGTTCCTCGGCATTCTTCACGGGCTGCCTTGCTTCCTTGCGGCGGAAACGGCTGACCTTGAAGCGAACAATGCCGCACAACCACGACTTCAGCCTGGCCGGCTCGCGCAGCGTGTCGAGCCTCTTCC
>JARRMH010000286.1:0-2677 GCA_037386205.1 Woeseiaceae bacterium
CCTGGTCGTCAACAATCTCGGCATGAATGGCGCCGGCTTCGCATTGCGGGGCGTCTCCGACCAGGGCGGTTCCAGCCTGTCAGTGGCGACGCACCTGAACGGCGTCTACCTCGGCTCCTCCAACCTGGCGATTGCGCGAATGTTCGACCTGCAACGTGTCGAGGTGCTGAAGGGTCCGCAGGGAACGCTGTACGGGCGCAACGCGACCGGTGGTTCCGTGAATTTCGTCACGCGGGCGCCAGAGAAGGACCTCGAAGCACAGCTTGAAGCCGCATACGGAAGTTTTGCCACGACCCGCCTGCAGGGCCATGTCAACCTGCCTTTCGACAAGGCGGCGCTGCGTATCGCGTTCATCGGCTCCGAGGGCGACGGGTTCATCAGGAACTCTGTGGACGAGCGGACCTTTGCGGAAGAGGATTACTGGGGGCTGAGAGCCTCATTGCGCGCCGACGTCAACGACAAGTTGCGTATTGATGTTGTTGCGCAGCACGTGTTCGACGACGGCGCGAGCGGCGAAGTCTGGTTGCCGCGACCGGACAATCTCGCCGACCCGTCCGACATTCACCTGACGACGGTGACCCTGGCAAATCCGTACCTTGAAACCGCCAACGACAGCGCCAGTATCACTGTCGAATACGACCTGGAATTCGCCACGCTGCGCTCGATCACAGGTTATGCCGCCAGCGACGTTCGCGATCGCGACGACTGCGCCGGGCTGCCCGTCCTTGCCGACTGTGTCCGCAGCGCGCTGCCAATGAGGCATCACCAGTGGAGCGAGGAGTTGCAGCTGATCTCGAATGACAGTGACCCCATAACCTGGCTGCTCGGCGCCTACCTGTATCGCGATGATTCGTGGCGCAATTATTTTCAGCTGACGCCCGTATTCGGGCCGGAGCCGAGTCATGACCATCATTCCACGGCCGAACAGTCGACCCGGGCCGTCTTTGCGCAGGCAACCTGGCATGTCACCCAGCGCTGGAGCGTCACCGGCGGCTATCGGCTGAGTCACGAGGCACATGATTATTCGACGATCGGCACCGGCACCGAGGACAGCCCGACGCTCACGACGTACAGCAATGACTGGAGCAACGACTCCTGGCGGATCGATGCGGCCTATGCCGTAAGCGACGACCTGCTGGCCTATGCCGGCATCTCCACCGGCTTCAAGAGCGGAGGCGTGCTTTTTCGTCGAGGCGACAGCTGGGACGAATACGACCCGGAGCACCTGACAGCCTACGAGGCCGGCATCAAGTCCGATTGGCTGGGCCGGCGGCTGAGGATCAATGCTGCGGCCTACTATTACGCTTTTCGCGATTTGCAGATCGACACGTTCACGATTACCGCGACCGGGCTCATCTTCGAAACCGACAATGCGGCGCGAGCCGAGATTTATGGCATCGACACCGATGCGAGCTATCGCATTTCCGACCGGCTGAGTGCTTCGGGCGGCCTGGTCTGGCTGCCGCGGCGCGAGTTCGTCGCGTACCGTAACGATCGCACGGGCGATACGCTGTCCGGTAACAAGGTCACGCGGGCGCCCGAGTGGACCGCCGTCTTCGCCATCGACCACGACCGCCCGCTGCGCGGCGGTGGACACATCAGCACGCGCCTCGAGTACAACTATCGCAGCGATTTCTTTTACACCACCGACAACGACCCGCAGTTTGCGCAGGACGCTTTCGGCCTGTTGAACCTGTTCCTGAAGTTCGCGCCTGCCAGCGACAAATGGTACGTTTTTGCGTCGGGCCGCAATCTCGCCAATGCCGACTACTATAATCAGGTATTCCTGCAGGCAAGCCCCGGCTACCCGGTGACCTTCGACGCGGGTTTCGGCTATAGCTTCTGACCAGGAGCCTTAAGGTCATGCAACGTAGCCGATTCGGTGAGTTCGAGCTGGACCTGGACGCCCGGCAGCTCAGACTGCATGGCGAACCGGTGCACCTGGAACGTCGGCCCTTCGACCTGCTGGCGCTCCTCGTAGCGGCGCAGGGCCGCGTGGTCACGCGCGACGAAATCATTGCCGAACTGTGGTCGCCAAAGGTCATCATTGACTTCGATGTTGCCGGCAAGGGCTATCGCTTTGTTGCCGCGGTGTCATCGCCGACACCGCCGGCAGCGACCCGGCGCAGCTCACCGTGGCGCCATTATTCCGCCGTGCTGGTGATTTTGGTTGCCGCCGGCGCCGCACTTCATGCCTTTTGGCCACGAGACTCGCTACCGGAACATACCCGCATCGCGGTACTGCCGCTAGAGAACCTGACGAACAATGCGGAGCTCGACTTCATGGCGGCGGGGATAGCCGAGGAAACCAGCATCGCCCTGGCCAAAACGGATCTGCCCGGACTCAGCGTAATCGGCGTCGTATCTGCGCGCGCATTGGCCAACTCGGACGTGTCACTGCCCGAGTACGGCCGCGAACTGGGCGTCGACCTGTTCGTTGTCAGCTCGCTGCGACTCGATGCCAATCGGATCCGCGTGGCGTCCCGGCTGCTGCGCGTCGCCGACAGTGAGCAGATCTGGTCCGCGACGTTCGACCGCGAGCTGACCAATATTCTGGCCCTGCAGCGTGAACTCAGCATCGCCATTGCCGAACAGGTTCGTCAGCAGCTATCGCCCAAAGTTGCCGCAGCAATCGATCTTCGCCAGACCCAGAATCCCGAGGCCTACGAGCTGTACC
>JARRMH010000286.1:2737-6612 GCA_037386205.1 Woeseiaceae bacterium
TCGGTATTACCGCCTGGCCGTGACCGAGGACCCGAACTACGGTCTCGCGTGGGCAGGCATGGCGCATGCCCTGGTGACGTCGGTGGTCACCGCGACAGCGGATCGTGAAACGGTGCTGCCGGCCGCACAGGACGCGCTGCAACACGCGCTGGAGCTCGCGCCCAACCTGGCCGAGACACAGCTTGCACTGGGCTCCTTCCATTTCTTCATGGACAGGAACCTCGAACCCGCCGAGGCCGCGGCACGGCGCGCCGTCGCACTCGACCCGAACAGTGCGATGAGCCACATGTTCCTGGGCATTGTCCTCGAGCAGTTTGACAAGCATGTCGAGGCACGCGCGATGCTGCGGCGCGCCCGCGAACTCGACCCGCTGTTCCCCCTGATGTTCGCCAACTCCGCCGTGGTCGCATTGCACGCGGGCGAGCCCCTCGAGGCAGCCGAGTACGCGACCCAGGCGATCGCAATCGATCCTGAATTCTGGGTCGGTTACCTGCATCTCGGCACGGCGCAGCGCATGCTCGGACACTACTATGAAGCCCTGCAGGATTATGCGAATGCCGAGAAGTTATCGGGTGGACGCTCGACCCTTGCAGCATCGTATCAAGCCCTGGTGCTGGTAAGGCTCGGTCGGGACGACGAGGCGCGCGACATTCTCAGCCGCCTTCTGGCGCGCTCGACGGAGCAGTACGTGCCGCCCTTCCAGATCGCGACCATCTATGCGCAACTGGGCGAGGTCGACCCGGCGTTCGAGTGGCTGGACCGCGCAGTCGCGGGAGGCGGCGTTTCGTGTTCAACGCTCAATGACAATCCTCAGTTCGAAATGCTGCGATCCGACGCCCGTTACCTGTCGCTATCGGCACGCTGCAGTAACGATATCGGCTGGGACGACGCCGACTAGGTTCGCCAGATGACCGCGGCCGGCGGTCTGGCCCACGTGGGTCGCACGTTCGACTGCGCCTTGCGCTTCTACATGAAATCTACAGGCATTCTCCAGCGCCGCTACATGGCGCGGCGACCAGTCTTGCATGACCATCGGTGGCCTGGCCATTGGGCCGGAATCGGCAATTTTCCTGAGGAAGCAGACATGAAGAACCTGAACAAATATTCGAAAAATGTTGGCGTGCTGCTGACGGGCGTACTCTCCGTGCTGGCGGCATCGGCCGTTGTGGCGAGTTCCGATCCGATGACGAACGCTAAGGGCTCCCGCATCGTCGGTGTCTGGGACGTTTCGGTGACAGTTTTCAATTGTGACACCGGCGCACAAGGTCCCACTTTTCCGGCCCGGCACAAGTATGAGTTGGGGGGTACCGGACAATTGGAACCTGCAGGGAATTCACCCGCGAATCCGCTGCACTTTGTGGTGTGGGAGTACCTGGGCGCAAACCAGTACAGCGCCAACGCCAAGTTCTTCCGCTACGACGCGGGTGGGGTAATTGGTACGACCGTGATCTCCAACGTGGTTTGGATTAGCGACGACGGTACCGAGTACAGCGGCTCCGGGATCGCGGAGCTATACGACCTCAACGGTGATAAGGTCGGCGTTGCGGGTTGCCCGTCGTTTTCCGGGACCCGGTTTACCGGCTAGCAACGTAGGATGGCAGGCGGGTCCGCCGGCCTTCATGGGGCGGACCTGTTCTCAATACTGAAGTTCGTCACTAACCCAAGTGACACTCCGCCGCCCGCGGCGTCATGGAATGACATCCCACAGGATGAGCGGTGAGCAGGAATCGCTCGATGCCATTTCATTGAACCCAAAAGCGGATAGTGCGTCTAAGGTGCCATTTTGTCAGGAGCGAAACCGTCGGAGCGAGTTGAAACCGGCTGAAAGCGGGCCGACGAGAGCGGATAGAGGCCGCCATCGGACGGAGCCGGCCCCGCGCCGGGGTTTCTTCCTGCGGAGGAGGCCGCTTGAAGGTGGAATGGAGTACTCTTAACGCTGGCTGCAGGCGTTCCACACTCCAGTGTTTCAAAGCTCTCTTGACTACCCGCTGGGGACAATGTTTGCTGGATCTGGCACTCTGGAATGACTGCGTCTGGAGCGAAAGCGGTGTGGCCGAGAAACGAACTGATCGACTTGCTCAAGGTCGATTTGCCCATTATCCAGTCGCCAATGGCGGGAGCTTCAGGTGCAGATATGGCGGTGGCCGTGTGTAACGCCGGTGGCTTGGGCTCCTTACCGTGTGCGATGTTGCCACCTTCGGAGGTACGGGCCGAAGTCGCCACGATACGCAGCCATACTTCGAAGCCTCTGAACACGAATTTTTTCTGTCACATCGCATCCGCGCCGGATTCTCGCCGGGATCGCATCTGGAGGGAACGGCTGGCCCGTTACTACCGGGAACTGCACCTGGAGCGTCCGGATTCGGGACCTTCATCCAGTCGTGCGCCCTTCGATGCAGCGATGTGCGAGGTGGTCGAGGAGACAAAGCCGGACGTTGTCAGTTTCCATTTCGGTCTGCCGGATAATTCGCTTATCGGGCGCGTCAAGGCGTGTGGTGCTGTCATCATCAGTTCGGCTACCACTGTGGAAGAAGCGCGATGGCTGGAGGAACATGGCTGCGACGCGATTATCGCGCAAGGCTGTGAGGCGGGAGGTCATCGTGCGATGTTCCTGGCGAAGGACGTCGCCGCGCAGGTTGGGACCTTCGCTCTCGTGCCGCAAGTAGTAGACGCGGTTGCGGTGCCGGTGATTGCTGCGGGGGGCATCAGTGATGGCCGCGGAATCGCCGCGGCGTTCGCTCTCGGTGCATCGGGGGTGCAAGTCGGTACGGCCTACCTGATGACGCAGGAATCCCTGATAACAGACGTGCATCGGAAGGCACTTCGCAGTGCTCGCGACGATATGACTGTTCTGACTAACGTTTTTTCGGGCAGGCCGGCACGGGGCATTATCAATCGAATTGTTCGTGAGCTGGGGCCTATGTCAGACCTGACTCCGCAGTTCCCGGCGGCCGGCGCTGCACTTGCGCCTCTGAAGGCGAGAGCGGAATCGAACGCGAGCGGTGATTTCTCGGCTTTGTGGTCCGGTCAGGCGGCGGCGCTGGCACACGAGACGAGCGCGGCAGAATTGACTCAGAGTCTGGCTGACGATGCGCAACGATGTCTCAGTGCCCTGGCCCCTTAGTTACTGGCTGAGCAAGGCTGGGAATCCGCTTGTGACCCGCAAGCGACCCTTTCGCCGCTGACTCCGGTCGGGCCGGCTCTCCGTGGGTAGTCACGGTCGCTTATCGACCCGCACCGGACGGTTGGCTCTACTTTCAGCTAGACTCACGGCTCCTGACCCAACGCTGCCTTTCATCTGACTCTGCCATGAACCAGCACAAGGACCGCAAGATGTTGACATCCGTTCGATCGGCGTTTCTGGCGTTGCTGATAGCGTCACTTTCAATCACGACCGGCTTTGCCTCTGCTGACATGCAGGACGGCCGGAAAGCGGTACTCGTTACCGGTGCCACCAGCGGCTTTGGCTTGCGAATTGCCGATCGGCTGGCATCCGAAGGCTATTTTGTCTACGCGGGTGCTCGCAAACAGGAAGACATTGATCGTCTCAATAAATTCGAGAACATCGAGGCACTTCGTCTCGACGTGACAGTCCAGGATGATATTGACGCAGCCGTGAAGCACGTCAGTGAAGCCGGCCGCGGTCTCTGGGGGCTCATAAATAATGCCGGCGTCTTTATCGGCGGGCCGATTACCGACGTAAGCATCGAAGAGACAATCTGGCTGTTTGACGTAAACGTGTTCGGTGTTTACAGGGTAACTCAGGCTTTTGCTCCTTTGATCATAGAATCGCAAGGACGCATCTCGACAATTGGTTCGATTTCGGGGGTAGGATCCAGTCGGTTCTTTAGCCAGTACAGCATGAGCAAACACGC
>JARRMH010000287.1:0-3850 GCA_037386205.1 Woeseiaceae bacterium
GGCTTTCCGTCGCCGTCGCGAATGCCGTCGTTCACGTCCGGGAGCAATGTGATTATGTGACGCGCCGGCGCGGCGGTTGGGGCGCCGTGCGCGAAGTGTGTGATCTCGTCGTGGCGGCGCAGCGCGACAGGGAACGATGAGTCCCCGGACGGTTATCCTGATCATCGTGCTCTCGGCCGCTGCATTTGGCAGCTGGTATGTCGCGCGGGACAAGCAGACCGGCGAGGCCGATACCGCACCCGTGGATACATCGCATCGGGGCTACTACCTGAAGTCAGCGCGCATTCTCGGCACACGGGACGACGGCAGCCTGCTGTACGAGATCGAAGCCGAGCATGCCGAACAGGAGTCGGCAGACCGGATCGAATTCAGGGATGTGCGCATTCGCTATACGCCCGACGCGGCGATCCCGTGGGTCGTCGAGGCGGACGAGGCGACGTTGCGGGAAGGGAGCCCGCGCATTGCGCTTCGCGGTCATGTGCGGGCCGTTGGCAGGATGGACGACGACGCGCCGGACACAGAGATTCGGACGCAATACCTGGAATTGGACCCGGAACGGTTCGTGGCCGAGACTGAAGAGAGGGTCCAGATCCGTGTCGGGGCCCGCAGTCTGACCGCGACGGGCATGCTAGCATCGATGAACGAGAATCGAGTCGAATTGAAGTCCAACGTTCGCGGAAAGATCGCACCCTAATGATGGCAGGCAAGACAAACTACCGATTGCGCGGGCTCCTGCTGGGCATGTTGCTCGCGCTGCCCACGGCGACGCTGTCCCAGATCACAGACCTCGACATGCGACTGCCGATGGACATCGATGCCGACAACACGACGCTTGACGGCAAGAACTCGATGATCATCTTCAGCGGCCTGCGGCTGACACAGGGTCAGATCAGCATCCAGGCCGATGAGGGCCGCGCTTCCCGGATGGACCTGGAAGACAGCTACTGGCGCTTCCAGGGCAACGTCGTGATCGACGTCGGCGACGGGCGCATCCAGTGCGATCGTGCCGAACTCTACTTCGATGACTTCCGGCTGAAGAAAGCGACGGTGACGGGATCGCCTGCCCTCTACGACCTGAAGCGTGCCGGAGCCGAGGAAGTCACGCACGCCGAGGCCGGCCGGCTCGATTACAACGTCGATGCGGGCGTCATCCATTTCTCCGAACAGGCAACCATTACCGAGGGCGGCAACCAGATCTCGTCGAATGCCCTCGTCTACAACATTGCCGAACAGCGGGTCAACGCCGGCTCGTCCGACACCGAAGACGGCCGCGTGCGCATCACCTATACGCCGGTAAACGGGATCGACGTACCCGGGCTGGATGGCGACGACGAGGCTGAGGATGATGTGTCGGAAAACGACGAGACGCCATGAGCATCCTGAGCGCCCAGGAGATATCCAAAAGCTACAAGCTGCGCAAGGTCGTCAAGGACCTGTCGCTGGAGATCAAGAGCGGTGAAGTCGTCGGCCTGCTCGGCCCGAACGGGGCCGGCAAGACCACCGCTTTTTACATGATCGTCGGGCTGATATCGGCGGACAGCGGCAAGATCCTTCTCGATGGCAAGGACCTCACGGCGCAACCGATGCATCGCCGCGCCCGCATGGGGGTGGGCTACCTGCCACAGGAAGCGTCGATATTTCGCAAGCTGTCCGTCGAACAGAACATCCTGGCGATCCTGGAGTACCGCGACGATCTCGACCGTGCCGGGCGCGAGCAGGAACTCGAGAACCTGCTCGACGAACTCCATGTCGGCCACGTGCGCTCGAGCCTGGGCATCAGTCTTTCCGGCGGCGAGCGGCGGCGAGTGGAAATTGCCCGGGCACTGGCCGCCAGTCCCCTGTTCGTGCTCCTGGACGAGCCGTTTGCAGGCGTCGACCCGATCTCGGTGCTGGATATTCAGCGGATCATCCGGCACCTGTCCGAACGCGGCATCGGCGTACTGATAACTGACCATAATGTCCGGGAGACGCTCGGCATCTGCGGGCACGCCTACATCCTGAGTGACGGCAGCCTGATCGCCTCCGGTTCGCCGGATGCGATTCTCGAGAATCAGCATGTTCGAGAAGTGTATCTCGGACAGGAGTTCAAACTCTGAGGCACACTGTACAAACTCACATATTGAGCGGCCGAAACTCGGCCATACACTGGATATGAGGCAATGCTGAAACCAACGCTGCAGTTAAAACTCGGTCAGACCCTGACTATGACGCCGCAATTGCAGCAGGCGATCCGCCTTTTGCAACTCCCCGTTCTCGACCTCAACGCGCAGATCCAGGAGGCGCTCGAGGAAAACATCATGCTGGAAATGGAGGATCTGCCCGACGTTCCCAAGACCAGTGACGAAACCACCGCCGAAGTCGAAACGATCAAGGCAGACGAGGTGTGGCAGACGCGCGCAGCGGAGCGCATCCAGGACGGCGGCTGGAACGGCGAGGGTCGGCCGATAACCGAGTTCGCCGACGAATCGGGACAGTCGCTGCGCGATCATCTGCTATGGCAGCTTGAAATGGAGCATTTCTCACCGCGCGAGGTCCTGATCGGCGAGGCCATCGTGGACTCGATCAACGACGACGGCTATCTGGAGGCCGATACGGAGGAAATCCTCGATATTCTCGACGAGTCCCCGCCCGTTACCGAGCGGGAGGTCGAAAAGACGCTGGCGAAGATCCAGCGGCTCGATCCCATCGGCATCGGTGCCCGTTCGCTGTCTGAATGCATCGTGCTGCAACTCAGCCAGCTGGACTGGGAGACGCCGGGACTGCAACTGGCGCTCGAAATCGCCGGCGAGCACCTGGATCTCGTCGCGACGCGCGACTACGGCGAACTGCGGCGCAGCCTGCGTGTTACCGACGAGGACCTTCACGATGCGCTTGCCCTGATCAAAGGCTGTAACCCGCGTCCCGGGACGTCCGTCAGCCAGCCCGCCGCAGAGTATGTGATCCCGGACGTCTTCGTGCGCAAGATCGACAACAAGTGGCAGGTCGAAATCAGCCCGACCGGCGTGCCCCGCCTGTCGGTCAACCAGCAGTATGCCAATCTGCTGCGGGGCAGCGGGGAGCACGCCGTGCTGAAATCCCAGCTGCAGGAGGCCCGCTGGCTGATCCGCAGCCTCGAAATCCGGAACGAGACCCTTCTCAAGGTAGCGACGAGCATCGTCAAGCGCCAGACCGAATTCCTCGAACACGGCGACGAAGCCATGCGGCCCATGGTCCTGCGCGACATCGCCGAAGAAATCGGGATGCACGAATCGACGATTTCACGGGTAACCACGAACAAATACATGCATACGCCGCGGGGAATCTTCGAATTCAAGTACTTTTTCTCGTCTCACCTGGCCTCGGACAGCGGTGAGGACCAGTCATCCACCTCGGTTCGCGCAAAAATCCGCAAACTGGTCAATGCTGAGAACCCGGCAAAGCCGCTCTCCGATAGCAAGATCACGAACTTGCTGAAGGACGAAGGGATTTCAGTTGCGAGGCGGACGGTCGCGAAGTACCGTGAGGCTATGAATATTCCGTCGTCGAGCGAACGCAGGGTTCGCGAGACGCGGTGAATGTGAGGTTAGCTGTTCAGATGAAGGAGGAATGTTCCACTGTTATCCTGAACCCGCAGGCAAACTAGAGAAATTGGGAGACCGTTATGCAATTGAATGTTTCAGGCCATCATGTCGAGGTAACCGAGTCCATGAGAGATTACGTGGGTACGAAACTGGACAAAATCGCACGCCACTTCGACATAGTGTCTGACGTCCAATGTATTTTGACCGTCGAGAAGCTGGCCCATAAGGCTGAAGCGACTGCCAGCGTGAACGGCGGCACCATCTACTGCGATCACACGGAAGAAGATATG
>JARRMH010000288.1:0-3843 GCA_037386205.1 Woeseiaceae bacterium
CTACGCTTGAGAGCAGCGACGAACCAACGAGAATTCCGTTGCGCGATGCAAGCGAAACTTATCGAGGTGCCGGTTCGAAGTGTTCGGTGCTGGTAGCCTCCCCCAAAAAAATCAGGCAAATCATCCAATGAACTTGCTGCCTAATTATCATATTATACGTCATAGTATGAAACAGGTTAAGTCTTTGCAACAGGAGAATCTGTCGTGGTAAACAGCGATATCTTTGGTCCGGCCTATCATTGCCGGGCCCTGGCGGGTGCGCTGGTCGTGCTGCTGGCCTCGAGTTGTTCGCAGGAGCCCGCGGAGAGTGCCCGGCCAGTGGCCCAACCCGCTGAAGCCGAGGAGGCAACGCCGATGCCGACGATCGCAACGCAACTTTATGGGACTCTCGAGGACGGCACCGACGTGACGCTGGTGACGCTGTCGAACGGCAACGGGGTCGAGGTGGACGTGATCAGCTACGGCGGTGTCATTACGCGACTGGTCGTGCCGGATACCGACGGCACCCCAGGCGACATTGTGCAGGGACTCGACAATCTCGACGAATACGTGACCTCGAGCCCCTATTTCGGCGCGATCATCGGCCGCTACGGTAACCGCATCGCCGACGGGCGGTTCACGCTGGACGGTACCGAGTACCAACTCGACATCAATGATGGTGACAACCACCTGCACGGCGGCACGCAGGGTTTCGACAAGCGCAACTGGCAAATGACACCGTTTACGACGGCCTCGAGTGCCGGCGTAACGTTGACGCTGACCAGCGCCGACGGCGACCAGGGTTATCCGGGCACGCTGCAGGCGACGGTGACGTACGAGCTGACCGACAGCAACGAACTCGACCTGCGATTCAGCGCCACGACCGATCAGCCGACGATCGTCAACATGACCCACCACAGCTATTTCAACCTCGCTGGCGAGGGCACGATCCTCGACCATGAGCTGATGATTCCGGCCGCGCACTTTACGCCCGTCCGCGAGGGACTGATACCTACCGGTGAGTTGCGCGCGGTCGCCGGAACGCCGTTCGATTTCCGCGAGCCACGCGCCATCGGTGCCGAAATCGACGCCGACAACGAACAGCTCCGGCTCGGTCTCGGCTACGACCACAACTGGGTTCTCAAGGAGGAGGCCGATGACGAGTTGATCCTGAGTGCGCGTCTGAGCGAGGCAACGACGGGCCGGGTTCTCGAAGTGTGGTCAGTCGAACCCGGCGTGCAGTTCTAATCGGGCAACTTCCTCGATGGAACCCTGCAGGGCAAGGGGGTTACGTATGAGTACCGCAGCGGCCTGTGCATCGAACCGCAGCACTTCCCGGACAGCCCGAATCAGCCGGATTTCCCCTCGACGACGCTGCGTCCCGGTGAGACCTACGAGACCCTGATCAGGTACCGTTTCCTGACGACGGATTAGGTCAGCATGCGCTCGACAGCCGCGGCACTGCTGCTCGCCCTTGCCCCGTTATGCATGGCGGATGTGCAGACCCTGCAAAGTCCGGGCGGAGCGCTCGAAGCATCGCTCGGCCTCGACGATGCGGGCAAGCCCTTTTTCCAGTTGTTCGTTGCAGGCGAGGCACTCATCCGTCCGTCGCCGCTCGGGATCGCGCTCGATTCCGGGTCGTTTCGCGAACAGCTCGAGACCGTGTCGGTGGCGGAACCGCACAAAGAGACCGGCCGATATACGCTGCTGGTCGGCAAGCAGACCCGGGTCGAGTACGCGGCGACAGCGGGTCGCCAGTGCTTCGAAAACCGCGACGGCGAGGTCATGTGCATTGCCGTACGGCTGTTCGACGACGGATTCGCCTATCGTTACGAGTTTCCCGGCGAATCGACGGCTGAGCGCGTTGTCACGGCCGAATATGGCGGTGTCCGCTTCTTCGAGACCACGCGAGCCTGGCTCCAGCCGAAAGCCAATGCGCAGACCGGGTGGAGCAACGTCAACCCGTCGTACGAAGAGGACTATGTCCAGGACGTGCCCGTCGGCACGCCGTCGCCGACCGAGTCGGGATGGATTTACCCGGCGCTGTTTCGCTACGGCGACAGCTGGATCGTGCTGACCGAAGCCGGCATGGATGGCAGCTACCCGGGAACGAACCTGGCGGCGAAGAGTGACGACGGGCTGTATCGGATCCGGTTTCCGCAGGCCGCCGAAGTCACGACGGGGGGCAGGCTGCTTGCTGCGCAGGCGCGACCCTTCCATACGCCGTGGCGCTTTCTCGTGACCGGCGATCTTCCCACGATCGCGGCGTCGACGATCGGCACGGACCTCGCCGAACCGTCGACGGTCGACGATACGGGCTTCATCCGGCCCGGCATCGCCGCCTGGAGCTGGGGTGTGCTCAAGGACGACTCGGTCGTGTACCCGGTGCAGCAGGCGTTCGTCGACTATGCCGCATCGATGAATTGGCCGTACGTGCTCGTCGACGCCGACTGGGACCGGAATATCGGCTACGACAAGATCGCCGAACTCGCGCACTACGCGGCGGACCGGGGCATCGGCCTGCTTCTCTGGTACAACTCGTCGGGCGACTGGAACGAAACCGTCTATTCGCCGAAGAGCCGGCTGCTCACGCGCGAGGATCGCCGGGCGGAGTTCGCGCGCATCCGGTCGCTGGGTATTCGCGGGATCAAGGTCGATTTCTTCCCGGGCGACGGCGCCTCGGTCTTCCGGTACTGCGCGGACATCCTGGCCGATGCCGCCGACTACGAGCTCATGGTGAATTTTCACGGCACGACACTGCCGCGCGGGCTGCAGCGAACCTTCCCGAACTTCGTCACGTCCGAGGCCGTCAAGGGCTTCGAATTCGTGACGTTCGAACAGCCGAACGCCGACACCGAGGCGACGCGCGCGGCCATGCTGCCGTTCACGCGCAACCTGTTTGACCCGATGGACTACACGCCGACCGTGCTCGGTGACATCCCGGGCATCGAGCGGCGCACAAGCAACGCGTTCCAGCTGGCCCTGCCGGTGGTGTTCTGGTCGGGCGTGCAGCACCTCGTCGCCACGCCGGCACAGATGGAATCGATGCCGGACTTCGTGCAGGACTACCTGCGGCAATTGCCGACCACCTGGGACGAGAGCCGCCTGCTCGATGGCTTTCCGGGACGCTTTGCCATCGTCGCGCGGCGCGCCGGCGGCGCCTGGTACGTGGCCGGCATCAATGCCGGCAGCGAACGCCGGTTCGAGATCGACTTGCCGTTTGCCGCAGGACGGCGGGCGACGCTGATCCGCGACGGTGCAGAGGGCCCCGTCATCGACGGCACGGGTGCCGACGGTCCGGTGATCGAATACGCCGTGCGCATGCGCCAGTTCGATCAGCGCCGGCTGGCGAGCCGCATGGCGGCGGAAGGACGACTCACGCCCGCCCTCTGCCGGGAGATGGGCCGCACGATCGCCCGCTTTCACAACGGTCTGGCGCCGCTCGCACCGCCCGCAGACGAAGACTCCCGCGCGCCCGGCACACCGGGGGCGATCTTCGGCGCCGCCCGCCAGAACTTCGAGCAGATCGATGCCACGCTGCCGGCGCGGGAAGACCGTTCCGTGCTCCGGCGTCTCGAAGAAGCAGCCCTCGGCGACTACGAGCGTCTGGAGCGACGCATGTGGCACCGGCTCGAAGGCGGCTACGTCCGGGAATGCCATGGCGATCTGCACCTCGGCAACATCGTGCTGGCGGACGAGCGTGTCCTGCCATTCGATTGCATCGAGTTCAACCCGACCTTCCGTCTGGTGGATATCCAGTGCGAGATCGGTTTCGTGGTGATGGACCTCGAGAGCCGGGAACTGCCGGGCGAGGCGAACCGGGTGCTGAACACCTGGCTCGAGCATACCGGCGATTACGCCGGA
>JARRMH010000289.1:0-3829 GCA_037386205.1 Woeseiaceae bacterium
GCCAGCGGCGTGGCGTCGCCATTCAGGTCGAACCATCTCCGTTTTTGACTGGCCGCTGTCTCCAGGCGTCCCTCGTGACCTGGAAGCCTATTGGGCCGCGGTGATCGCCGCTTGTTTTTCAGCCATGGCGCTCTTGATGGCGCGCTCGACACAACGCCGCGCATCCCGGCTGCGGGAATCACCGAGCGGGAACATCGCGTTGAGCTTTTTGCAGGAATCCTTTGCCATTTGTTCGATCCGCGACTCGAGTTCCTTGACGTCGGCGTGTTTCGACAGGTCGAGGTCGCCGATATACAGCTTGCGCGTCAGTTCGACCACCTCCGTCTTGACGGTCGGATCGGCCGCGCTGTGGAGCGCCTTGCGTTCCACGCTCATCGGCGCCTGCACGATGATCTCCTCCATTTTGTCGTTTTCGTCACTGGCCAGGGCCGGCGCGAGACCGAGCATCAGGATTGTGACCGTAGCAAGCACGGTTTTCATTTTCATGGTGCAAATGTTCTGTTTCATGGTGTCCTCCCTTGCATGGAGCAGTGCGCTGTTACGCGTACCACTCCGTATTGAGCGTCGGAGTTCTGGCCAAACGTCGCATGTCCGGCCTTGCCCCGCACGATGAATGGATTCAACTTTTCATGCGGCTTCGCGAGCGTTCCTCAGGAACGATCCCATTCGGCGAGCGCCGGTCCGAGCGCGCGCTCGAGTGGGCCGAGAAAGGGTTCGAAGTGGCGCCACTGCGCTTTCCCCGACGTGTAGATCGGCTGACGGACCTGCTCGGAACTGGGCGTTCGCACCGGGCGGTCGGACTGGTGGAATCTGATGCAGTTTTCTTCGAACGGCAGCCCGAGGTAATCGAGAATACGCCGCACCTGCGCTTCCAGGTCGTCGACCACGTCCTCGTACCGCACCCGCAGCACCCTGCCCGGCAATACCCGGTCCCAGTGCGCCATCAGTTCGACGTAGGACCGATAATAGCGTCCGATTTCCTCCAGCCCATAGGTGAATTCCTGGCCCTGGGCGAACAACTGCTTGAAGCCGCTGAAGCAGCAGGCCATCGGGTGGCGCCGCGCGTCGATAATCCTGGCATTGGGCAGAATCAGGTGGATCAGGCCGATGTGACGGAAGTTGTTGGGCATCTTGTCGATGAAAAACGGCGCGCCCGACCGGTAGATCCGCGTATCCTCGATGTACTTTTCGCCGAATTGCCGCAGTCGGTCCGGATCGATTTCCTCCAGGATTGCCGGGTAATGGGATTTTTCGCCGATCCGCAGACGGCCGCTCAGGCGATGCACCAGGGCCAGGATGTTAGGCAGCTCCATGGTGCCGTCGACTTGCGAGTGTGAAGCCAGGATCTGTTCGAGCAACGTCGATCCGGCGCGCGGCAGTCCGACGATGAAGAGCGGATCCCGCGCCCGGCACCCGCTGCCGGAATGTTGCGTGAACAGGTCCGCCTTGCATACCCGGCGTTGTGCGGCGAGATCTTCGTCCGTCTGGTCCGGGTCATAGCGGGTCTCTTCCTGCTTGAGGGCATTACCCCGCTCGTAATACGCGAACGACTCCTCGAACGACTTTCGATCCTCCAGCGCCTTGCCAAGCGCGAAGCACAGGTGATAGCGGTCGTCCAGCCGGATCTCCGGGCGACTTTCCTGCCGCCGCATGTCCCGCAACTCGGAATCCTCGAAGGCATAGGTTTTAAGGTTTGCCAGGCTCCACCAGGCGTCGCCGAAATCGGGCCGGACCCGGATCGCACCCCGGTACGCTTCGACCGCATCTTCGAACCGACCAACGGTCTTGAGGGCGTGGCCGCGCACTAGGTGCGTCCCCGGCAGCTGTGGGTGTACGGCTATGACGTCGTCGTATACCGACAACGCCGTCTCGTAATCGCCGACGGCCAGGCTTTCGTTCGCATAGGCCAGTTCGAACGTCGGCTGGCCCGGACTGCGCCGCCGCAGATCTGTGGCTTGCTCCAGCGCCTGAGCGTACTTCTGGCGCTTGTGCAGCACATTGACGTAATCGAGACGGACCGCCAGGTTGTCCGGTTCGAACTCGAGCGCGCTTTCGAGCAGGAACTCGGCGTCGTCGAGCACCTGGAGGCGAACGCCGAGCTCGGCCAGCAAACGCATGCCTTCGACATGGCGGGGATGCTCGCGCAGGAACGCGCGGCACAATCGCTCGGCCGGATACAGGCGACCCTCATGCAGCATGCTGATCACGCTGACCAATTCGCGCGGCAGGTTTTCGAGCCGCTCCATCTGCTCGGTCGCCCCCTGCGCCGCTTCCGGATCACCCAGCCTGAAATCGAGTTCACGAAGTCTGCGCCAACTGGCCAGCAGCGCGGGATTGAGCGCCACCGCCTGTCGATAGGCCGCTCGTGCGTCTTCGATCAGCTCGAGCGCCAGGTAATTGTGACCGGCCTCCTGGAACGCGCGCGCATAAGCGGGGCGCAGGCCCTGCAGACGGACCAGCGTGGCCAGCGCCTCCCCGGGCTGTTTCAGGTAACGCTGGCAGACCGCCAGCAGGTACAGCGCCTCGGTGTCGTCGGCGTCGCGTTCGAGCACGCGCTGCACAACGGCGGCAGCCTGGTCCGGCCGGCCCTGCCGCAGCAGGCCGGTGGCCTGCTCGACGCTCGCTGCCGACTCAGTAGTAGTCGAAGCCGAGACGAATCCCAATGGTGCGCGGCCGGTTGGTCGTGATCCTGGGGATGTCATCCTGAACATTGTAGAACAGCTCCGCCCGCTCGTCGGTCAGGTTGCGTACGAACAGCTCGACGTTCCAGTTGTCGCGGTTCGCGCCAAGGGCAAGGTCGACCGTGGTATAGCTGTCCTGGCGCCGCCGGTCCGCAGCGACGATCGAGCTCCAGCTGTCATCGCTGTACTGGATCGCGCCCTGGGCATATACCATCGTGTTCTCGAGATACCAGTCATAACGGGCCCTCAGGTTGCCCGAAAACTTTGGCGTCAACGCGAGTTCGCTGCCGACCGGCGCGAGTTCGATCACCTCCGAATCGGTAGCGACCAACTCGGTGTCGATGTACGCGAACGCGCCGAAAAGCGTGAGGTTTTCGGTCGCCGACCAAACGAGATCGCTTTCCAAACCCCGGATTTCCGAATCCGCGGCGTTGTCGATGAAGGTCAGGATCGAGACGTTGATGGGATCGAAGCGGGATGTCTGCATGTCCTCCCACTCGACGTAGTACACCGCACCGTTCCACTGCACCGTGCCGCCAGCAAGCCGGGTCTTCCAGCCGAACTCGTAGTTGGTCACGTCGTCCGTGTCATACGTCACCGGCACCGTCGGAAAATCCGGGTTGAACGACGGCGCGCCGCCGCCGCGGTTCCAGCCGCCGGAGCGAAAACCCTCGGAATAAGTGGCGTAAAACATCGTGTTGGCGGCCGCGAAATAGTTGACGGTCAGCTTGGGCACACTGCCGCTGATGTTCAGTGGTTCGGTGGAATGACCGAAGGTCTGGTCGTAATCGCGGCCGCGATCGGAATCGACCGAACCCTGGAAGATGCCGTTGGTGAAGTTCGAAGACCCGTAGAAGTCCAGGTCCATGTCGTACCAGCGCCAGCCGAGCGCAGCTGTCCATTTGTCCGTGATATCCCAGGCCACCTCGCCGAACACGGCGATCTGTTCCTCGGCCCGGGTAATGTCGTTGAAAAAGCCGACACCGACCGGGCGGATGTTCGGGTTGATGTTGCGGGCCGTGGAAATCGGCGCGTTCTGGGCAAAGCCGAGCGCTTCGCTGTTGCCCGGTGGCAGGTAGTAGTAATCGTCCTGTGTTTCCAGCTTGAAATCGTCGTAGAAAACGCCGGCGATCGCACGTATCGACTTG
>JARRMH010000290.1:0-3825 GCA_037386205.1 Woeseiaceae bacterium
TCTGGCTTCTTGCCTGACTTTGTGCATGCAGTGCTTTGCCCCTTTCTGGTGCTTGGTTGCTTCTGGGCCATTGACCTTGGTCTGCTTTGAACTGATGGCATTGGCACACCAGGATCAGCACTTGCTCGCAAAAGTCGGCCTCCTGGCAGCGCCTGGCGGCAACCTCGCCGATGAACCGCACTGCTTGGGGATCGCCATAGCTGTCGTACGAGGCAGAGGCGTGTATCTCTTCGAACTCGATGCGGACAAGGCACTGGCATCCGTTGTACCCGAGGTGAAGACGATCTCGAAGTATCCGGCGATTCGTCGTGACATCGCGATCGTGGTCGATGACAACGTATCCGCCGAGGCCCTGATCGAAGCGGTTGCCGTGAGCGCCCCCGACCTGATCCGGGATGTCAGGATTTTTGACATCTATCGGGGCGACAGAATAGAAGCAGGGCTAAAAAGCGTCGCAATTGGCTTGATTTTGCAGGAAACATCACGCACCCTTACTGACGAAGATGCGGACACTGCGATGGCAGCTGCAATCGCTGCACTCAAAGAGAAGTTCGCCGCGCACTTGAGAGACTGATTCCCGATGTCACTGACGAAAGCAGACATGGCCGAGTCGTTGTTTAACGAACTGGGTCTCAACAAGCGAGAAGCTCGAGAATTGGTCGATATGTATTTTGAGGAGCTGCGGGCATCGCTCGCAGTTGGGGAGCAGGTCAAGCTTTCCGGATTTGGAAACTTTGATCTTCGGGACAAGAAAGAGCGTCCGGGCAGAAACCCGAAAACGGGGGAAGAAATTCCGATCAGCGCGCGGCGCGTCGTGACATTTCGTCCGGGACAAAAATTAAAAGCCCGAGTGGAAGCATATGCTGGAACCGGGGAATAACGACGAACTTCCTCCAATTCCTGGGAAACGGTACTTCACGATCGGTGAGGTCAGTGACCTGTGTGCGGTGAAGCCGCACGTTCTGAGGTATTGGGAGCAGGAGTTTCCGCAACTCAAGCCCGTCAAGCGCCGCGGCAATCGCCGCTACTACCAGCGCCAGGACGTCTTGATCATCCGGCAGATTCGCAGTCTGCTGTACGACGAAGGGTTCACGATCGGCGGAGCGCGACAACGCCTGACCGGTGACGATGCCAAGTCAGACGTAACCCAAAGTCAACAGATTATCAAGCAGATACGGATGGAACTTGAACAAGTTCTGAAGATTCTGCGCCGCTGAAATCCTTTACTTTCCATAGCGTCGCCTGACGGTTATCATGGCCGCGCCGTGGGACCGGCTTCAGCCGCGAATTCGTTCGGGCATTCAAGGGCCGCCCACAGCGCACACACGGTCGGGGCGTAGCGCAGTCTGGTAGCGCACCACAATGGGGTTGTGGGGGTCGGAGGTTCGAATCCTCTCGCCCCGACCATTTCGAAACACGGGGGCAGTTTACCTATTTCCGCGGCAGCGGAAATAAGTAAACTGTCCCCGTGTTTGCTTGCCTTAGTCGTGTGCGATCGGCTTGTCGGTGAACAGGTAGTCCCGCAGTTCCTCGTCAAGCTTCGGGTCGCGTCGGCGTATCCATTCCAGCACCATCGCCGCGTGTTCTTTTTCTTCGTCCCGGTTGTGCGCGAGGATCGCTTTCAGTTCATCGTCCTTGCACGCATCGACGCGCTGGTTGTACCAATCGACTGCTTCGAGTTCTTCCATTAGTGACACGATCGCGCGATGCATGTCACGCGTCGCATCGGAAAGTTCTGCGACGGGTTCGTGATAGCCCTCATTCGACATGATAGTTCCTCATTGATTAACTGTGGATCAAGCGCAGAAAGCCGTCCCGGATCACCAGGAACAGCATCAATAATGACACGGTCGCGGCGGCTCCCGAAACTGCGGGTGTTGCCGATTGCATCATCGAGATCCCGTACGCAGCCCAGGCGATAACGGCAGCGAAAGGGACGTCACGAAAGCGCAACACCATCGATGCACCAACGGCGCCGGCCAGCGCAAGCTTGAGCAACGTCCAGCTGACCGGATCGAGGCCTACTGCATTCCAGCCGAAGGCGGTCTGGAGAATACTCGCATTGGCGATCGTGGCGACTGCGATCCAGCCGGTGTAGATACTGAACGGCAGGTAGAGCGTCAGGTGCTCGCGAAACGGTGCGGCGTCGATATCGACAATCAGTATTCGGTAGATTCGGACCAGCGTCGCGAGAACGACCAGCATGAACAGCATCGACAGGACGAGCTGGTCGTAGTGCCAGGCCACCAGCCACGCCGCGTTGGCAATACAGTTTACCTTGAACCATGGCGAGATGCGGGCTATCTGCCGGTTGTCGCGCTGCGCAGGAAGCGCCTGCCAGACGACGAAAACGAGCAACGCCAGGTAAATAACGCCCCAGATCGAGAAGGTGAAGCCCGCCGGCGTGAACAATGAGGGGTACTGCGCGGAAATCTCGGCCATGGTCCGATCGTTGATCGGTAATGCATTCGACAGCACGTTGATCAGAATCGCAATGGCATACGCGATGATATTGCCCGCACGGTCGAACAGGCTCCTCTCCATCGCGGTCCCGCTCAGGCCGACTCGGGAATCGGGAGTTTCCTGTCCTGGATGCCCAGCAGGATCGGCTGCGCCATCTCCCGATAAATATTGACCTTGGCGTTGAATGCCACCCGCGAGAGTCCGTGCTTGTCCCTGATCGTCAGGCGCCGGATATTGAACTGGCCCTCACTCAACTGCTCACCCGTCAGGTAGCATTTGATCGCCGTCACCTTATCTCCGGCGAGGACCATTCCGCTGAGCTGCGACAGGTTGCCTTGCGCACGTTCGAGGAACGTCACGGCATCGACGTTGGGTTCGACGCGCAGTGTCCCGGTGTCGGTGTGAGACTCGATATCGGTCATGAAATCACCGACGAGAATTTGCCCGGGAAGGGCGGCTTCGATCATTCGTGCGAGCTCGATGGTCACGTCACCGACGATGAAGTCGTGCGTCGTCGGATTGACGCCCTCTGCCTGATGAAACTCGTAACAACTGCCCACGTGAAAGCAGGCGCGCAAGCGCGGCACGGCCTTGGTCACCGATTTGCTGCGAGCGATGGCGTTGTCCGCCAGAACGACATGCATGAAGTGATAAAGGTTGACGCTTGCCTCGAGACCGTCGTCGCGATTCCAGACGTAGAATCCATCGCCGCTCGACGACCTCGCAAAGTCGAGATTCACATTCTGCTCCAGCATCTTGGCGTGAGCTGAATTGAGCGAGTACGAGAGGCTGTTGAGCTGCGTCATCTGCTCGAAGGGCGTAAGCAGACTGAACCCGACGATGTCGAACATGGTCACGGCCCGGCTCGGCACGTAATTGATCCCGTACTTACGAATCATCTTCTCGATGATCTTGGTCTCAACTTCGGTGCCTGTCAGCGGCTCGCGCAAGGGAATGTTGACCGGCTCGATATTCAGCAACCGGGCCACTTTCTGCATCTGCGAGATAGTCAGGTGCCGATCGCCGGAGATGAGTTCCGTAACAAACCGTGGCGAGACGCGTGGCGGCTGGTCCCCGGCCGTGCTGGACGTGTACTCGGCAATCGCGTAGTGCGGCACGACGAGAATCAGGATACTCGAGTCCAGTTCCGTCCAGCTCAGGATCGTGTTCTGGCCGAGCGACCAGTGACACCGCAGGGCCGTTTCCAGGTGGCTGAGGTTACTGCGCTGCCGCAGGCCCATCTGCTGGGCGAGACCCGCCAATTGGTCAAGATACGGCGAATAGTCCGCTATTCGTCGAATCCCGGATTGCGACAGATCGTCTAATTCCATGTTCCAGCCCGAAGCCACTTTCGCGAGTGTG
>JARRMH010000291.1:0-3816 GCA_037386205.1 Woeseiaceae bacterium
GTTTTCGGGGCGGGGAAGTGCAAAGCTACCATGATCACCGCGTTGCAATGTCGCTGGCCATGGCGGCCACGATTGCGGATGATAGGGTCATAATCAGGGACGTCGACAACGTCAATACGTCATTCCCTGGTTTTTGCGAATGCGTGAATACGCTCGGTGCCGATGTTCAAGTGGCTTAGAAAAAGACAGGGCAGGAATGGACCGCAAGGCAATCCGGCACCCGTGATCACGATCGACGGACCGAGCGGCTCGGGCAAGGGAACAATCGCCCGACGCGTCGCGGAAGCACTCGGATTTCACATGCTGGACAGCGGGGCACTGTATCGCCTCGTCGCGCTCGCGGCAGAGGATGCCTGCATCTCTTTGACCAATGCGGAGCGGCTCGCGGAGCTGGCGCGCTCGCTCGACGTTCGTTTCGACAGCGATGAGAACGGAGACGAACGGGTCTGGCTGGCCGGCAAGGACGTGACCCGGCGGTTGCGCTCGGAGCAGACCGGGGCCGGGGCATCGACCGTGGCGCAGATCCCGGCCGTCCGGGAGGCGCTGTTCGAGCGCCAGAGGGCATTCTGCAAACCGCCCGGCCTGGTCGCGGACGGGCGCGACATGGGGACTCAGGTATTCCCGGATGCCGCCCTAAAAATTTACCTTACGGCCAGCGCCGAAGAGCGGGCGAAAAGGCGCCATAAACAGTTGAAAGACAAGGGCTTGGATGTTAGCCTTGCCGCCCTTTCACGGGACATAGAGGACCGTGACCGGCGCGATTCGGAGCGGACTGTCGCTCCCCTGCGGCCGGCCATGGACGCCAGGTACCTGGATTCCACGGGCCAGTCGATCGAGGACGTGACACAACAAGTCCTCGACTGGTTTGCCGAACTCTAGAATTTCCAAGAAAGATCATGGACAGGATCGGACAGGACGTCCGCTCCTTTTTTTGTAATGACCGTCGGTCACAGGACGTGACATGACGTTTGGGTGGGGGCGCGAGTCCCCGGGTTTTTTAAAACATGTCTGAATCATTTGCAGAGTTATTTGAAGAAAGTTTTGCCAGTCAACAAATCAAGCCGGGCTCAATAATCACCGGTACCGTTGTCGCGGTAAATGACGATGTCGTACTCGTCAGTGCAGGCCTCAAGTCCGAGGCCGTAATTCCCATCGAGCAGTTCAAGAACGACAAGGGCGAAGGCGAAGTCTCCGTAGGAGACGAAGTCGAGGTCGCACTCGATGCCGTGGAAGACGGCTTCGGTGAAACCAGGCTCTCACGCGAGAAAGCCATTCGTGCGCGTACGTGGAACGATCTCGAGGAGGCGTTTGAAAAGGGTGAGGTTGTCGAAGGCGTGATCAATGGTCGCGTCAAGGGCGGTTTCACGGTGGAAATCGACAACGTTCGAGCCTTTCTGCCGGGATCGCTGGTCGATGTTCGCCCGGTGCGCGATCCGGCGTACCTCGAAGGCAAGAGCCTCGAATTCAAGGTCATCAAGCTCGATCGTCGCCGCAACAACGTGGTGGTTTCACGGCGGGCCGTTGTCGAAAAGGAATACTCCGCAGAGCGCGAGCAACTGCTCGAGGAACTGCAGGAAGGCAACACGATCAAGGGTATCGTCAAGAACCTCACCGACTACGGCGCGTTCGTCGACCTGGGCGGTATCGACGGTCTCCTGCACATCACCGACATGGCCTGGAAGCGCGTCAAGCATCCTTCCGAGATTGTCGAGGTAGGGCAGGAAATCGAGGTCAAGATCCTCAAGTTCGACCGTGAGCGCCAACGTGTCTCGCTCGGTATGAAGCAGCTCGGGGATGACCCGTGGCTGAACCTGTCACGCCGCTATCCGCCGCAGACCCGTCTGTTCGGCAAGGTGACCAACATCGCCGATTACGGTTGCTTCGTCGAGATCGAGGACGGCGTCGAAGGTCTCGTGCACGTGTCCGAGATGGACTGGACCAACAAGAATGTGAATCCGTCACGCGTTGTGGCCGTCGGCGAAGAAGTCGAAGTCATGGTGCTGGAAATCGACGAGGAGCGCCGCCGTATCTCCCTCGGGATCAAGCAATGCAAGCCGAATCCCTGGGCCGAGTTCGCGGTTACCTACAATCGGGGCGACAAGGTATCGGGCCAGATCAAGTCAATTACCGACTTCGGGATCTTCATCGGACTCGACGGCGGCATCGACGGCCTTGTTCACCTGTCGGATATCTCCTGGGATCAGCCCGGCGAGGAAGCCGTGCGGAATTACAAGAAGGGCCAGGAAATCGAGGCAGCCGTACTGGCGATCGATGCAGAGCGCGAGCGCATTTCGCTCGGCATCAAGCAGCTGGAGAAGGATCCGTTCTCGAACTGGCTCGCTGCGCATCCGAAGAACTCGATCGTCAAGGGAACCGTCACCGAAGTCGAAGCGCGACGCGCGACAGTCGACCTCGGCGAAGGCGTGACGGGCACCTTGCGGGCGTCCGAGCTGGCCCGTGGCCGCGTCGAGGACGCGCGTACGATGATCAAGGTTGGCGAAGAGGTCGAAGCCAAGTTCATCAACGTCGATCGCAAGAACCGGTCGATCCAGTTGTCGATCAAAGCCAAGGAAGTATCCGAAGAGCAGGAGGCCGTCAGCAGCTACAAATCTGACGCTGCCGCGGCGCCTGTCGGTACCACCCTGGGCGAGCTTCTCAAGGAAAAGATGTCCAACGAGAACAAATAATAAGTAAAAAGGGTAGCCCAGACCGCTCGGTCTGGGCTACTATTGCCTTTAATATCCGTGGGTTACGCTGAGTCAGCGAGTCGGAATAAGGTAAAATGACAAAGTCGGAACTGATAGAAGCCATTGCCCGCAAGCAAAAGCACTTGCCGGCCAAGGATGTCGAGCTGGCCGTCAAGCACTTGCTGGACCTGATGAGCGACTCCCTGGCGAAGGGACAGCGCATCGAGATCCGCGGTTTCGGCAGCTTTTCACTGCACTATCGCCCGCCGCGAATCGGGCGGAATCCGAAAACGGGTGAGGCAGTCGCACTGTCAGGCAAGTACGTACCCCATTTCAAGCCGGGGAAGGACTTGCGCGAGCGCGTCAACGAAAGCCGTCATTTCCCCATCAAGAGTTGATCCGTCGCGGTGTCAGGCCGCATCATAGTACCGTCGTCGTGCAAACCCGCGGAGCATGCCCATGCTGAAACGTATCGGCCTCGCGATACTGATCATCGCTATCGTCATCCTGATGGCGACGTTTACAGCCAACAACAGGGGCATGATCGAGCTCGATCTTGCGTTTACCCAAATCACTACCTCCATTCCGCTGGCATTCACCGTAACCTTCGCCCTCGGCTGGCTGTTCGGCGTGCTCAGCATCGGCTTTTACGTGCTGAAGCTTCTCAGGGAACGACGCGTCCTGCGCCGTTCCCTCAAGATGCGCGAAAGCGAAGTCAGCAGCCTTCGCAACCTGCCGCTGAGCGATGCCGACTGAATCGACCTTTCTGCTGGCCGGGCTCTTCCTGCTACTCGCTGCAGCCGGATGGGCGATGGGCCGATTCGGCGAGCGTGAAGAGGAAGATGCACCGCCACCACTGAACATCGATTACCTGAAGGGGCTCAACTTCCTGCTCAATGAGCAGACAGACCAGGCCCTCGAGCATTTCCTGAAAATGGTGCGGGTCGATGACCAGACGATCGAAACTCACTTCGCGCTCGGCAGTCTGTTCCGGCGCCGCGGCGAAGTCGATCGCGCAATCCGCATTCACCAGAACATCATCGCGCGTCCCGATCACGGGGCCGAGCAGCGCGACCAGGCGTTGTTTTCACTTGCAAAGGACTACCTCGGAGCCGGGCTGCTCGATCGG
>JARRMH010000292.1:0-6971 GCA_037386205.1 Woeseiaceae bacterium
TTCGTGCCGTGGTTGAAGGACAGCCGGTCAGGAACACCGAGGCGCTGGCGAATCCGGATGCTCTGCAGTACTTTGCCGGCATTGCCGAACTGGAATCGGACTGAATTACCAATGGTGAATACACCTGCAATCGAGGTCATGCGTGGCGAGGTGTTGCCGGAATGGATCGACATCAACGAGCACATGAATGTCGCCTACTACCTGCTGGCTTTCGACCACGGCACGAACCGCCAGCTCGACGATCTTGCCGCTCCTGGTCCGCGGGATGTCCGGCACGGCGACGATCTTCGCCGGCACGTGACGTGGCGTCGTGTTCGATCGAATCTCGTGACGAATACGCTGCTCAAGGTCAGCGTCGAGAACGACGCCATCGCGCAGGACAACGAACAGCACGATGCGTACATCGTCCTGCCAATGCTGCCCAATCGCAATGCTTTCGATAACGTCGTCGAACTTCTCGACCTGGCGGTAAATCTCGGCCGTGCCGATGCGCACGCCGCCCGGGTTCAGTACCGCGTCCGAGCGGCCCGTGATGACGAGTCCGCCATGCTCGGTAAGTTCGGCAAAGTCGCCATGCGCCCAGACACCGGTAAAGCGCTCAAAATACGCCGCCCGGTAGCGTTCACCGCCGGGGTCGTTCCAGAAACCGACCGGTGCGGAAGGAAACGGCCGGGTGCATACGAGTTCGCCCTGTTCGCCGATAACGGCCTCGCCGGATTCGTTCCAGACTTCGACGGCCATGCCGAGGCCCCGACACTGAAGTTCCCCGCGGCGCACCGGCAGGTTCGGGTTGCCGAGCGCGAAACAGCTGATGATGTCGGTCCCGCCCGAGATCGACGACAGCTGCAGGTCGTCTCCGATCGCCGCGTACACGAAATCGAAGCTCTCCGGTGCAAGCGGCGACCCCGTCGACAGCACGGTCCTGAGATCAGGCAGGGCGAATTCGTCCCGCGGCCGGACGCCGGCTTTCTCCAGTGCTGAAATGTACTTTGCGCTGGTACCGAAAATAGAGACTTTCTCGGCCTCGGCCATCTGCCAGAGAACCCTGCCCTCGTCGAAAAGCGGCGCGCCGTCGAACAGCACCAGCGTCGCACCGCTGGCGAGGCCGCTGACAAGCCAGTTCCACATCATCCACCCGCAGGTCGTGAAATAGAACATTCGATCGTCGGCGCTGATATCGGTGTGGAGGATGTGCTCCTTGAGATGCTGCAGCAGCGTGCCGCCGTGCCCGTGCACGATGCACTTCGGGACGCCCGTCGTTCCGGACGAGTACATAATGAACAGCGGATGGTCGAACTCGACCGGCCGAATCTCGAGGGGCTCGCCCGTAACGAGGAAGTCGTCCCAGTCAACCTCGCCCGGTGCGTGGGTCGAGGTGTCGAGATCAGGGGCGAACGGCACGATGACCGTTGTCGCGATGCTGCTGATGGCACTGGCGACACCTCCTACGACGTCGCGGGTGTCCCGGACCTTGCCGTTGTAGTAGTAGCCGTTGACGGCAAACAATACCTTGGGTTCGATCTGGCCAAACCGGTCGACGACCCCGTTGACTCCGAAATCCGGGGAACAGGACGACCAGGCCGCCCCGAGGCTCGTTGCGGCCAGCATGGCGATCACCGCCTCGGGACAATTCGGCAGGAACGCGGCAACACGGTCGCCCTCGACCACACCGGCACGACGCAGGCCGGCCGCCACCTCGGTCACGCGCCGGCGCAGCTCATCGAAACTCAACTCCTGACGTGTCCCGTCCTCCCGGTAGCAGACAATCGCGGCGCGCTCGCCCTCGGTACGCAGCAGGTGTTGGGCATAATTCAGCTCGCCACCCGCGAACCATCCCGCATTCATGATGTCGTCGGGCCGCGTCAGCCCCGTCATCGGCGGCGTCGTGAAGCGCACGTCGCAGAAAGCGCACAGGATTTCCCAGAATTTCGCGGACTCGGCGACTGACCACCGATAGAGGGAATCGTAGTCCCGGTGCCCGGTTGCCGCCATGAACCGGCTCATGGCAGTCGCCGCGATACGCTCCGGCGTCGGTTGCCAAATGATGGGGTTGCTGGCCATAGGGACGTTGCCAGTATCCACAATTACCGTCTTGTGTCCATGCCTGCCGGAAGGTAAAAGGGTGACATGTCCAGCACCATAATCATCGTCGTCGGCGTCGTGGCGGCGGCCGTCATCGCAGGTACTTACTGGGTCCGGTGGCGTGGTCTCCGCCCCACTCCGCCACTGCTCGAGCCCGGCAATCCGATACCCGACTTTCAGGCCGTGGACGAGAACGGGAATCCGGTCGGGTCGGCCGACCTGCAGGGCTCGCCGACCGTCATCCTGTTCGTGCGCGGCAACTGGTGCCCGTTTTGCAGTCGCCAGGTCAACAACCTCACCCAGTACTACCGCGAAATTATCGACCTCGGCGCCCGACTGATCCTGATCACGCCGAAACCGCTCGAGACCACGCGTCGGGTGGCGAAGTTCTTCGAGGTGGAGTTCGATTTCTGGCTTGACGAAGACCTTGCCGTGACCCGGCAACTCGGCCTGTTACAGAAAAAAGGCGTGCCGCAGAGCTACGACCGGGAGTACGGCCGGGACACGATCTGGCCGACCGCGCTGGTCGTCGACGCGGACGGCATCATCCGCTATACCGAACTGTCGAAACACATCTCGGATCGACCGGATCCAGAGCTGCTACTGCGCGAGATACGAAAGACCCTCGAGTCCTGACACCCGCCGCCCTGCAGGAGAAGTTGACACGTTGCTCTCGGATCCCTGGTTCTACGCCGTAGCCATTCCTGCCGTCCTGCTGGTCGGCATATCAAAGAGCGGATTTGGTGGCGCGTTCGGCGCGGTGGCCGTGCCGCTGATGGCGGTCGTGATCTCTCCGGTGCAGGCTGCCGGCATCCTGCTCCCGATCCTCTGTTTCATGGACCTGCTGGGCCTCTGGGCTTACCGGGGCAAATGGGTGCGTGAAGAGCTGGTGATACTCATTCCGGCCGCACTGCTCGGCATCGCCGTCGGTGCCCTGCTGTTCGGCTGCATGAGCGCGGATGTCGTGCGACTGATCGTCGGCGCGATCGCGCTGATCTTCGCGGTCCACTACTGGCTGCATCTGACGGGTGCGCAAACGGAGCGGCCACCGGTTCCGCGAGCGACCGGTATCGCCGGGGCGGCAGGCGCCGGGTTCACCAGCTTCGTGGCCCATGCAGGCGGGCCGCCGCTCAGCATGTACCTGCTGCGCCGCTCACTGGACAAGACGCAATTCGTCGCGACGACCGTCCTGTTCTTTGCCGTCGTCAACTACGTGAAGCTCGTGCCGTACGCCTGGCTCGGGCAGCTCTCGACCAGCAACCTGAGCGCGTCACTGTTGCTCGCGCCGTTCGCGCCGATCGGGATTGCGGCAGGTATATGGCTGCACGACAGAGTGTCCGAACGGCTGTTCTTCCGCTCGGCCTGTATCTTCTTGTTTGCCCTGTCGCTGAAAATGATCAGCGACGGAATTCGCGGACTGTCCTAGTACGCAAATTCCACATTCCGGATCTTGTTACTCGGGGACGACGTTGTCCGCCTGCGGACCCTTCTGTCCCTGACTCACTTCCATCGTGACCTTCTGGCCCTCTTTCAGTGACTTGAACCCTTCCATCTGGATGGCCGTATGGTGCACAAACACATCCTGACCGCCTTCGCGCTCGATGAAGCCAAATCCCTTGTCGTCATTGAACCACTTTACGGTCCCTTCAACTCTCTCGCCTGACATATCTACCTCTTGGTGAAACACACCGCCCGAAGACGGTAATTCTCGACCCCGTAAATGAGTTCTTGCACAAGGCGCTTTCAAGGCCCTGAGAAGGCCTTGCCGCGGCGAGTCCGGCACACCGAAAAGCCTCTCAATTGCGCAAAAGTCGTGGCTCAGCGCGATTCTTGCACGTAGCGCCGGTCGAGCTTCGCGACCGAGTTGCAGCCGATGAGCGCCAGCGAACGGGTCAGCTCGCCATGCAGCAATTCGAGGCCGCGCACGACCCCGGCCCGCCCGCCGGCGGCGAGCGGGTAAAGGCAGGCACGACCGATGGACACGGCGTTGGCGCCGAGCGCAAGCGCCTTGACAATATGCGTCCCGCGTCGGATGCCACCGTCGCAAATGATTTCGAGGCGATCGTGCAGTGCGTCGGCGACCGCGGCGATGCAATCGACCGGCGCAGGTGACCCTTCCAGCTGACGCCCCCCGTGATTCGACAGCATGACCGCCGTCGCCCCGGCATCCGCGGCCTTGCGGCAATCCTCGACGGTCTGCACGCCCTTGATGACCAGCGGACCGCCCCACTCGGAGGCAAGCCACTCGACGTCCTGCCACGTTAGTGAGCGATCGAACTGGCTGTCGATAAAATCCTTGATGCTCATGTCCGTGAATTGCGGGCCATTCTCGGCCTCCGTGATATTCACGAGTTCCATGTCCTTGCGCACGACGGCGCGCCACAGCCAGCCCGGATGGCGCAGCATGCTCGGCACACTGCGCAAGGCGGGCTTCGCGGTCGCCATCATGCCGTAGTAATGGTCGCGTTCCCGGTTGCCCGCTACGGGGGTGTCGACCGTGAGACAAAGCGCCGTGTAGCGGGCCGACTTGCAGCGCTCGACGAACTCGCGTGTCAGGCCGCGGTCGCGGAACACGTAGATCTGGAAGAGCTTGGGATTGTCGCCGATCGCGGCGATTTCCTCGATCGTCGTCGTGCCCACTGTCGACAGGCTGTAGGGCATGCCGAAGCGCGCCGCCGCCGCAGCGACTGCCGGTTCGCCCTCCCGGTGGAACAACCGCGAAGCACCGGTGGGCGCGATCATTACGGGCCAGTCGATCGGCCGGCCCAACAGGGTCGACTGCAGGTCGATCGCGCTGACATCGGAAAGATGCGACGGCAAGAGCTCGTAATCATCATAGGCAGCGGTGTTGTGGCGCAACGACCACTCATCGTCCGCGCCCCCGTCGAGATAGTGGAACACGGGCGCCGGCAGCCTGCGTTTGGCGATGCGGCGAAAATCCATGACGTTGAAGCAGCGGTCGATGCCCATCCGCGAAATTATGCCGTATCATGCGCGCCGATGTCGTATACACAATCCGCAAACCGAACCGTCGCCACGTGGCTGCTCGTCTGCTGCGGGCTGGTCTTCGCCATGGTCGTGCTCGGCGGCTTTACGCGCCTGACCGGCTCCGGCCTCTCGATGGTCGACTGGCGCCCGCTCACGGGCGTGCTGCCGCCTCTTACCGAGGCCGAGTGGCAGCGCGTCTTCGAAATGTACCAACAGACGCCCGAGTTCCAGAAGGTGAACGCGGCGTTCAGCCTGCACGATTTCAAGAATATCTTCTGGCTCGAATACCTGCATCGGCTGCTCGGCCGCGTGATCGGTTTTGTCTTCCTGGTGCCGTTTCTGTACTTCCTCATACGGGGCTATATCCCGCGCAGGGACTGGCTGAAGTATCTCCTGATGTTCGTCCTCGGCGGGCTGCAGGGGCTGCTGGGCTGGTACATGGTCAAGAGCGGGCTGGTCGACAATCCGCGCGTCAGCCAGTATCGGCTAACCGCACATCTGGTGGCCGCATTCGCGATATATGCGTATATGTTCTGGGTTGCGATGTCGTTATTGTTTCCGCGTAACGCGAGTTCGGAAAAGCACGCCTGGTACGGGCGGACGCTGGCGCTCTTCGTTCTGATCGTTGTTACCGTCATATCGGGCGGTTTCGTTGCCGGCCTCAGAGCCGGCAAGATCTACAACACGTTCCCCATGATGGGAGAGCACTGGATTCCGCCCGGTCTCATGGCACTCGAGCCGTTCTGGCGTAACTTGTTCGAAAATATGGTGACGGTGCAGTTCGATCACCGTCTGCTGGCATTGACGACGTTCGTCCTGATCGCAGTCTACTGGTTCAGGGCACGCGCCGTGACGCTGCCGGCCCGCGCACGACCTGCCGTCAACGCCCTGCTGCACACGGCGGTACTGCAAGTGGTGCTCGGTATAACGACTGTCCTGATGGCTGTGCCTGTCCTACTCGGCGCGGCGCACCAGGCCGTCGCCATGTTGTTGTTTACGGTGGCGCTGTACCTCGTGCATGCGCTGAGGAGAGTTTGATGCAGGTTTGCTTCGACCAGGATCTCATCGTCCGGTATGGCGGCCGCGGGCCGCGTTACACGTCCTACCCGACGGCGCTCCAGTTCCACGACAGGCTGACCGAGGCCGAGTACCGGGAGAAGGCCCGTGCGAGCAACAACAGCGGCGTGCCGCTGTCGCTGTACATCCACATCCCCTTCTGCCATTCGCTCTGCTATTACTGCGGGTGTAACAAGATCGTCACCCGCAACGAGCAGCGCGTCGCCCGCTACATGGAAATGCTCTACAAGGAAATCCGGATGCAGGCCGAATTGTTCGACGACTCCCGCAAAGTCGAGCAGCTGCATTTCGGTGGCGGCACGCCGACCTACCTCGACAAAGAACAGCTCGGTGCTCTCATGCAACACCTGCGCACCTCGTTTAATTTCGACGAGAGTGAGAATCACGAGTTCTCGATCGAGGTCGATCCGCGCACCGTCGATGCCGACCGCATCCGGGAACTCCGGGAACTGGGTTTCAATCGCCTCAGTCTCGGCATCCAGGACTTCGACGCACCCGTGCAAAAAGCGGTCAACCGCATGCAGTCACCGGCCGAGGTCCAGGCGCTGGTCGATGCAGCCCGCACCGCGGGCTTCGGCTCGATCTCGTTCGACCTCATTTACGGGCTGCCCCACCAGACCGTCGAGAGTTTCGACAAGACGCTGGACATCGTCATCGCCATGCAGCCGGACCGGCTTGCGGTGTACAACTACGCACACCTGCCGCAGCGGTTCAAAGGTCAGCGCATGATCAGCGCCGACGACATCCCGCCCCCCGAAACCAAGCTCGACCTGCTGCACCACACGATCGACAAGCTCTGCGGCGTCGGCTACGTCTACATCGGC
>JARRMH010000293.1:0-6278 GCA_037386205.1 Woeseiaceae bacterium
ATCATCTCGCCGGGCCTTTTCATCGAGGCGGCCGAGCGCTTCGACAAAACGCCGGATATTGACCGCTGGGTTATCCGCAATGCATTTCGCTGGCTGGTATCGGATTCGGACGAGCGCGAGCGACTGTCGCTTTGTTCGATCAACCTGTCGGGCAAGAGTCTTGGCGACGAAAAATTCCTGCCGTTCGTCATTGACCAGTTCCAGATGAGCGGTATCGACGCGACCAAGATCTGTTTCGAGATTACCGAGACAGCGGCCATTGCCAGCTATTCGCAGGCCACCCGGTTTATCAAGGCACTGAAGGACCTGGGCTGCAAGTTTGCGCTGGACGATTTCGGCACGGGCCTGTCCTCATTCGGCTATCTCAAGCAATTCCCCGTGGACTTCCTCAAAATCGACGGCAGCTTCGTCAAGGAGATACTGCATGATCCGATCGACCGCGAAATGGTACGCTCGATTAATGAAATCGGTCACCTTACCGGCAAGCAGACCATTGCCGAATTCGCGGAGAACGAGGAGATCATCACGATGCTGCGAGGAATGGGCATCGACTATGCGCAGGGTTACGGCGTCTCCGAACCCAAGCGCGTGACCCGCGCCGTGGCATAGGAAATACGGGGACAGTTTACTTATCTCGCATGCGAGATAAGTAAACTGTCCCCGTATTTGTCACGGAACAGCATCGACAGATCCACCGCACGCACGTTTTTCGTCAGCGCCCCGATGGAGATGTAGTCGACGCCAGTCGCCGCGATGTCGCGGACGGTGTCGAGCGTCACGTTGCCGGAGGCCTCCAGTTCCGCTGCCACGTAGCCGTACGCCCGGTTCGTCGCAACCGCCCGCTGCAGTTCGTCGCGGGAGAAGTTGTCAAGCAATATGCGTGTCGCGCCCCCATCGAGTGCCTCCAGCAATTCGTCATGGCTCTCGACCTCGATTTCGATCAACACGTCGTCGTGACTCGCGGCGGCCTTGCCGAGTGCGGCCGCGATGCTGCCGGCCGCCTTGATGTGGTTTTCCTTGATCAGAATCGCATCGAACAGGCCGATACGGTGATTGTGGCCGCCGCCGCAGGTCACGGCGTACTTCTGGGCCAGCCTGAGGCCCGGGATCGTCTTGCGTGTGTCGAGGACCTTGGCGCCAGTGCCGGCGATGGCTTCGACGTACGCGGCCGTAGTGCTGGCTGTTCCCGACAGCGTTTGCAGGAAATTCAGTGCCGTGCGTTCCCCGGACAACATGGCCCCTGCCGGGCCGACCAACTTGCAGACGACATCACCCGCATCGGCACGACCGCTGTCACCGATATACCAATCGACGACAATCCCGTCGTCCAGCTGTCGAAAGACCTCGTCGACCCAGGCTTCGCCGCAGACGACGAGGGGTTCGCGCGCGACGATCTGCGCGCCGACCACGACATCGGGATCGATCAGCGACGCCGTGAGGTCGCCTCTGCCGACATCTTCGGCAAGGGCCGCCGCTACGGCGGGACCGATCGATGCTTTCGTCAGCTCGTTCAGCAATTCGCTACATGAACCAGCCGTGGCCGGCACCGACCATGCTCATGACCATCGGGATCGACATCAGTGTGTTGGCACGGGATGCCAGCAGCGCGACGTTTTTGGCGCGAGCGATTTCATCGGGACTGGCCTCGACCATGCCGAGTATCTTTTTCTGGTTGCGCCAGATAGGCCCCCAGACGTTGATCAGCATGATCGTGCCGAGCCACGCGCCAACGCCGATGGTCATCGCATACTGGTTGATCGGATCGGCATTGAGGCCGAGCATGAACGCGTTCGCCAGCTGCCCCTTGTGGCCGAGGAACGCGGCGCCCGACAGCCAGGTGACGAGCGCGCCCCAGCGAAACCAGAGCAGGGCGCGTGGAGCGACGTATTTCGAAATACCGGCCGGCCCCGGTCCGCCGTCGTCCGCGGCCGCTTCTGCCATGGCCGGCACCTGCACGAAATTGAAGTAGTAGAGCAGCCCGATCCAGGTGATCCCGGCCAGCACGTGCAACCAGATGATCACTGCCTGGGCCTTGATGCCCGCAACCATGTGGTTGCCTTGCGTCACGAGCACGATGATTACGGCGAGCACGAGACCGCTGACAATCGTGCCGACTATTGACTTCAATGGGTTCATTGTCTGGTTCTCCGAGCTGTTTTCTTGCTATTTTTCGGATACTTAACGGGAATTCAGCCCCTCTTCAGGCTGCAGCCATTATAAAGATTGAACCAACGAAACGCGAAAAATGTCTGTACAATCGCCGCTTCTGACGGAGGCCAGCATGCGCAAGCTCATCATCCTGTCGTCCCTGTTCGTATTATCGGGTTGCACGGCACTGGCCATCGGCGGTGCGGGCGTCGTCGGCTACCAGCTCGGCAAGGACGAACGGCCGCCGAACGTCGTGGCCTCGGATTCCGCGATTACGAGCAAGATCAAGGGGAAATTCGTTGCCGACGACGTGGTGAGCGTATTCGATATCGGCGTCCGTACGTACGAGGCGACGGTGACCCTGAGCGGCGCGGTCGGCAGCTACAATGCGCGGCGGCGCGCCGAATCGCTGGCCCGCGAGACCGGCGGGGTCAGGGCCGTCAATAACCAGATTACTATCGAGGATCACAGCACATGAGCATCAAGGAAAGAATCGAAGAGCAACTCGGCTCGCACGACGTACTTCTCTACATGAAAGGCACGCCGGATTTTCCCCAGTGCGGCTTTTCCGGCCAGGCGGTCGCGGCTTTGAACGCCATCGGCAAGCCGTACGCCTTCGTCAACATCTTCGAGGACCCGGAGATTCGTGAGGGCCTGAAGGAATACTCGAACTGGCCGACGTTCCCGCAGCTTTACGTCAAGGGCGAGCTGATCGGCGGTTGCGACATCATGATCGAGATGTACAACAACGGTGAACTGAAAGGCCTGATCGAAGAGGCTACGGCTGCGGCGGAGCAGTCCTGAGCGTTTCCTCGAAGACCCCCCGGTAGCGGTTCACCGCATCGCAAAACAGGTTGGCCGTCATCTCGGCGTCGTAGGATGCCGAGTGTGCCTGTGACTCATCCCATTCGAGGCCTGCCGCAATCACGGCGCGGGCGAGCACCGTCTGTCCGTAAGCGACGCCGCAGAGCGTTGCCGTATCGAAACAGCTGAACGGATGAAACGGGCTGCGCTTGATGGCCGTGCGCTCGATCGCCTGGTTCACGAACCCGAGGTCGAAGTGCGCGTTGTGGCCGACCAGCACGGCACGCGAGCAGCGATTGTCGCGAATGGCTCGCCGTACTTCCCGAAAAACGCGCTGCAAAGCATCCCGTTCGTCAATCGCGGGTCGCAGCGGATGATGCGGGTCGATGCCGTTGACGGCGAGCGATGCTTCCTCGAGGTTGGCACCTTCGAACGGTTTGACGTGGTACCGAATAGTCTCGCCGCGCACGAGGTCACCGCTGTCACCCACCTCGATCAGGACGGCGGCAATTTCCAGCAATGCATCGGTCATGCAATTGAAGCCGCCGGTCTCGACGTCGACGACCACGGGCAGGAAACCGCGGAAGCGGTCGGCCATGAGGATTTTGTCGGTCACTTAGGGTTGCGCCTCGAGAAGATTCTCGTCGAGTATGGCACTCATCGTGTAGCGTACGCCGAATCCCGTGAATTTCGAGGCGATGTGCCCGAGCCCGCGCTTGCGGTCTCCCGAGGAGAGATCCATGTGCACCCAGGGCACGTCGTTCTCGATGAACTCGGAGAGAAAGCTCGCGGCGAGGATGTGATCGCCGACGCCTTTGATCGAGCACTGCTTGAAATCGGCGGTCTTGCTCTTCAGGTCCTCCATGAACTCTTCGCCGATCGGGAACGGCCAGACCCGCTCGCCGCTGTTCTCGCCGATCGCCGTCAGCTTGCCATGCAGTGCCTCGCGGTTGGTGAATACGCCGGAATAGCGGTTCGTCAGAGCGCGTACGCAACTCCCGGTCAGCGTCGCATAGTCGAAAATAATGCCGGGCTCGTCGCGGCTCGCGAGCACGAGCGTGTCGGCAAGGGCCATGCGTCCCTCCGCATCGGTGTGGATCGTCTGAATCGTCTTGCCGTTGGCGGCGGTGACAACGTCTTGTGACTTGTACGCGCGCGGCCCGATACGGTTCTCCGTAATCGCCAGCCAGCAATCGACGGCGATGGGCAGCCGCATCTCGCTGATTGCGAGGAATGTGCCCAGTGCCACGGCGCTGCCCTGCATGTCGCCGTGCATTTCGAGCATGTATTCGAACGGCTTGAGGTTGGTGCCGCCGGTATCGAAGATGATGCCCTTGCCGACCAGGCTCAGGTCGGCCCTGGCCGCCTTCTTGCCCGGTCGGTAGCGCAAGCGCACGATACTCGCGCTGTCGTCTTCATTGCCCCGGGCGACGGCAAGGACCTCGACCTGCTCGGATGCGGCGCGTTCCTCGCCGTCGAGGGCAGGCTGAATGCAGCGGCGAGGGCGGCGGACAGCATGTCCCTGACGATGGTAGCGGCCGCATCGGCGGTGAAACCGACTGCGCAGATGCCGAGGCTGCCCGCTTTCTGGGCCGTTGCCGCGGCAACCAGCTTGCGCCCCAGCGTCAGCCGGTCGAAAGCGCTCGTATCGGCGGCCTGGGTCCCGGCGACGATGAGCGTTTGTTTCTTGTTGGCCAGCCGCGTGATGAAGGCCGGTGCCGATCCCGGTGCATGTTTGCGGTAAACCGCCTGCAGTTTCGCACCTTGCGGGAGCTTGCCGAAATGCGTCTTCGTCGGCTTGTCCGGTAGTATCACCAGCAACTGATCGACGGTTTCGAGCGACTTGGAGTCGATACGCCCCGGTTTTTGAAAAATACGGATATCATGCGAGGCGGGCGTGATGTTCTGCATTGGTTGTTTTCTCCGAGGGAACCTTGACCCGTGCGACTGAAACCACGAATATGTCGCGTCCAGCGGCGACCCGCACGGCCGGGCGCATGGATGCTAAGAATCCTAGCAGGACGCATCACTTTATTCACGCGTGATTCAGCGGAATTCCGGGGCCGCGCCCGGCAACAAAAATATGAGCAGTTTCAATCCTTTCGACGACAAAGACCCGATCGAAACGCAGGAATGGATAGAGTCCATCGACTCGGTCCTGACGCAGCACGGTCCCGAGCGGGCACATTTCCTTCTCAACCGGATGATCGACTTTGCCCGTCGATCAGGCGCGTACCTTCCGTACAGCCCGAACACGGCCTACCTGAATACGATCAGCAAGGCGCGGCAGCCCGAATATCCGGGTGACCGCACCCTCGAGCGCCGTCTCGAGGCGTACATGCGCTGGAATGCCATGGCCATGGTCGTCAACGCCAACCGCATCAGTACCGAATACGGCGGACACATCTCCAGCTACGCGTCATCCGCGACCTTGTACGAGGTCGGGTTCAACCACTTCTGGCGCGGCGCAACCGAGAAGCAGGAAGGCGACCTCGTGTTCATCCAGGGCCATTCCTCGCCCGGCATCTATGCGCGTGCGTTCCTGGAGGGTCGCCTCGGGGAAGACGATCTCAATCGCTTCCGCAAGGAAGTTGGCGGGGGCGGACTTTCGTCCTATCCGCATCCGTGGCTGATGCCCGACTTCTGGCAGTTCCCGACCGTGTCGATGGGGCTCGGGCCGATGATGGCGATCTACCAGGCACGCTTCATGCGCTACATGGAACACCGGGGCCTGATCGAACCGTCGGATCGTAAAGTCTGGTGCTTCATCGGTGACGGCGAGACCGACGAACCAGAGTCCATGGGCGCGATTACGATGCCAGTGCGCGAAAAGCTCAACAATCTCGTGTTCGTCATCAACTGCAACCTGCAACGCCTCGACGGGCCGGTGCGTGGCAACGGCAAGATCATCCAGGAACTCGAAGCCGCATTCGGCGGTGCAGGCTGGAACGTCGTCAAGGTCGTCTGGGGGTCGCGCTGGGATCCGCTGCTGGCGAAAGACCATTCCGGCAAGCTGCGCCAGGTCATGGAAGAGACGGTCGACGGCGAATACCAGAAGATCAAGTCGATGGACGGCAAATACGTTCGCGATACCTTCTTCGGCAAGTACGAAGAGACGGCCGAGATGGTCGCCAACATGTCGGATGAGGCGATCTGGCGGCTGAACCGCGGCGGCCACGACCCGCTCAAGGTCTATGCGGCTTACGATGCCGCGATGAAACACGAAGCGGGACCCACGGTCATTCTCGCCAAGACCATCAAGGGCTACGGCATGGGCAAGGCCGGCGAGGGGCAGAACATCGCGCACCAGCAAAAGAAGCTCGATC
>JARRMH010000294.1:0-3779 GCA_037386205.1 Woeseiaceae bacterium
GAGAATTGCCGGCCCCGGAAATTCGGCCGGGACCGATCAAAGGTGATGTAGCTCAGCTGGTTAGAGCGCGGCACTCATAATGCTGAGGTCGGTGGTTCAAGTCCACCCATCACCACCAATATTTTCAAAGGCTTATCGAATCAGATAGGCCTTTTTTCTTTCTCTGACCCAAAAAAGCGCACTCTCGGCGCAGTTTTCACCAACACTTCCCAAGGGTGAATGCCAGACTGAATTGACCGTAAGTGCAGAGTATTCGGGGCAGGCTGCTGCCTGAAAAAAGGTCCGCTTTCGGCCAGGAGCGGACGCATCGAGCACGCTTGAGCCGCGGGATCCGCGAAACGCCCGGCGTTAGCGGAAGGCTTCGAGCAGCAACGGGCGCGTGAACTCTCTCGTGACCGCGTGCACCTGGTCCTCGACGAGATAACGCTGACCATTGAGCGTCAGGTCGATCTTGAGATTCACGTACCAGCCTTCGTGGATTGGGACAGGGGCGTCCCCGTCCGGGTTGTATTCCGGGCTTCCCTGCATCCAGAAGTTCCGGTCGTAGTCGGTAATCAGCTCCACCGGCTCCTGGCCAGGAAAAGCGTAGGAAAAGGAGTGGATCGCGATGGATTCGACGTGCGGGTTCCTGCCCGCCCTTCCGACTTGCCGCACGAACACCTGGAAGTACACCGAGTTGGGACTGCGGACTTCCTTCCACAGGAAGGGAACGCGCGAGACGGTGCGCGCGTACTCGGACCCATAGGTGGATATGTGCAGTTCGCTCTTACCGTCGAGTGCCCGGGTCAGCGGCTCGTAGCTGAAGACCGTTACCTTCATGCATCCCTGGAGGCCAATGGCCAGGACGGCCAGCGTGCCCAGAGCGAGTATTCGGTATCGCGCACGGAATCCGGCCCGGGTCACTTCCTGGCCAATCGGCCTGTTGAGGTTCATTCGGGCATAGTAATGAAATCGTTTTCCCATCCCCTCGATGAAAAATGTCCTTAGAATGCCGGTTTTCATGCGCCTCCGGCTGCTTCTGCTCCCGGCGAGAAGCTGTCAGTCGAGATCCGATAGAGTCAGGACGGCTCAGCGGCGGACAGGGTATCCAGCTTTTCTCCTTTCGAATTCGCCCTGCCAGCCAAGGCTCACTTCAAGCGAGTATCCGGCAACAGCACCTGTGTCGTTGGTGTCAAAGGTCACGCGAAACTTGAAACCAGCGCACGGGTGTTCTCCGATAAAGATGCCTTCCGACAGGGGGAACATGGGAGCCAAACCTGGCGGGTCGCCGAATGAGTATGCCAGTCCGGAGCGCTCGTACACGATTTTGTGCTCAAAACGCGGATGCGCATAAGTCCCGACATAGCGCGACTGGTTTTCCTCGTCTGGTTGCAGGCCTCCGGCTCCTGACTCACTGGCCCCCCCATTGTCGGCACGTATCGATTCCCACTGCGAATCCATTTCGTCGGCCATGGGATTTCGCGGGAATACGTTTCCAAACAGTTCGAGTCGGGCGAATTCGGCAAACAGCCGCAGCCTGGGCTCACTACCTCTCGACTGTGTAAAGAACAGCACCATGGCATCCATGCCGGGTATGGCCAGCGCAATCGTGCCATCCGACCCCCCGTGCCCGAACGCTGCTGGTAATCCGTCCTGATCACCAACTGCATAGATGTCCCAGTGCATGCCATAACCTCGACCATCGCCTCGTACGTTCTCAGGCGTCACCGCCTGTCTGGCCAAACCAGGCGATAGAGACAGGATGCCAGACTCTCCAGGCTTCATCCAGGCAGCGAGAAACTTCGCATAGTCGCTTACCGTCGAATACAAGCCGCCGGACGCCTGGAAATAGTTCTCGTCCTGCTCCATGGAAGGATCCCAATATCTGTCAAACTCGCAGCTTCCCTGCCGCAGCACGTACGTACTGTTCACGCGGCCCGACCAATCAGCACCGGGTACGTATGCTGTGTACGTGTCATCCATACCCAACGGGCTCAATATTCGCTCCTCGATGAAATGCTCGACGGGCATACCGGAGACCTGTTCCACGATCGCCCCCAGCGTTGCTGACCCGGAGTCGCTGTAATGGAAACTGCCGGGAGAATGACGAGGCCCTATTCCGCCGATCTCGTCCACCAATTGGCGAAGGCTTGCATAATCATGGTCGTCCTGTTTTAGGCCTATGTCCTCCCTTCCATGGTTTCCCAACCCGGACGTGTGTGTGAGCAACTGGCGTACCGTCACCGATTGGGAGCGCTTGTTGTCGAATGACGGGAGAAACCGACCAACAGGATCATCCAGGGCGATTTTCCCGTCCTCTACGAGCATCAGCACGGCCGTACCGGTGACGGGTTTGGTCATCGACCGTATGCGATAAATCGAGTTGCGTTCCAATGGCCGTTTCTCGTCTCGATCGCTCCATCCGTATGCCTCGTGTAACAAGGTCCTGCCATGCTGGATGATCAGGATCTCGGCTCCAACCAGGTTTCCATCGGCGACCCACCCAGCAATTTCTCTGTCAAGCGCCAGGAGCGCGTCGTCGGGTAACTGAGTAGTCGGTTGTCTCGAATGTGCCTCGGTTGCGCCAATTGAGGACGTCATGGCAGTCAACGCAAGAATTGATATCGATAATCGTGCAAGGGTCGGATACACGGTATGAACACCCGAGGTCCAGGCAATGCGCCAGTGATAGCTTTGGGTCGTTAGTGTGGCCGTTGGAGTTTAGCAGCCGACAGCCGGCAAGATTGGAAGCGGTCATTCGCCTCTTGCCGCCGTTGACGGCGCCTCCGGGCCGACAGCGGATCTTTAGGAGCAAGCATTCCGATAACGAGAAGCCTTTTTTCAGTACAGGCCAGCAGCAGGCGGTGGTCTTTAGAAAAGTCGCGTCGACCGCCAGTGGCACCTCGTTGCTAGAACAAGTCTCGCTCCTCGGAAATGGCACTCCACTTGATGCTGGGGTCGGTGGTTCAAGTCCGCCGATTACGACCGAATGTCACGCCCCTCTCGGTGCCGGTTCATTTCGTGGGGCGACGATGAGGTACCGGCAGGCAAAAAAAGCCCGGGAAGGCCCCGGGCTCATTTTGCGCCGAGTTGCAGCCTAGGGACAGTCGACGACCTCACCCGCGCTCCCGTCGCTGGTGGGCACGTCCCCGAAATCCAGGATCCTGGCCTGATCGAACAGGCACGCTGCCGAGGTAACGTCGAGGAATGGTCCCGCCATGCCCGGCGACGTCGAATAACCCCAGGAGTTCACGGAGATGATGAGGTCATTCCCGTCCGTCATCGGCCGCACCCACGGGCCGCCCGACGAGCCGCCGGAAAGTCCGCAATTGGGCAGCCACCAATTGTATGCGCCCTCGGTGGTCATGTCCTCCGCGCAGAACATCAGGTAGGGATCGTCCGCGTAGGAGTAGCCGATCGCGTGGGTCCGGTCGCCCTCGAAGGGGGGGTCGAAACTGATCGGCAGGCCGCCCACCGCAGTTTTTAGCGAATCATCCGCAGCCGCCGCGCCGCTGTGCGCACCCGAGTCATTCACCACGTAATAGGCGTAATCCCACGGGATGTTGTCCGGGAAGGTGGACGTCGTCCAGTTCCTGTCCACCACGGCGAACGCCGGCGTCCAGCAACCGATGGGGTCGTTGCCGCAATTGGTGTCCGTACCCGAGCCCGTGGTTCCGTCCTGGTTGGGAATGAACAGCACGTTGCGGGCGAAGGCCTTGTTGGCGTCGTCGTAGGCGCAGTGCGCCGCGGTGATGATCACGCTCCGACCGGTCGTGCCGTCCGTCGCCACGGTGCCGGAG
>JARRMH010000295.1:0-3765 GCA_037386205.1 Woeseiaceae bacterium
CTCGACTTCGGAGGCCCAGGCGTCGCGCGCAGCCCAGGCAAAGTCGGTCGGCGCCATGACGGGCCCATGCGCTTCCCAGGTCTTCATGTCAGCCGAGGAGAACACCAGCCATTCGGTGATATTGAACATCTCGTCGGGGCCGGCCTCGTCATGGCCGGTGTAGACGTAGACCCGTCCGGCATGAACGATCGGTGCCGGGTCTGCCGTGAACACATCCCGGAACAGCGGGTTGGAGCCGGGGGCATCCGGGCCCGACCGCGCTTGAGCGCCCGCCCCTGCGCAGGCCGTCATCGCGATCAGGGCGAGTGCGATCGATCGGGTCAACATGACGTCCTCAGGGCGTTGCTTTCAGCACCACAACCGAATGCGGTGGCAGGGTGGCGATCAGGCCGCTGCTGCCCGAGCGGACGGTGAAAGGTTGCGGCGCAACGGTCGCCGGGCTGCTGAAGGTGTTGTGCGCGTCCATTGCGTCAGCCGTGAGAATCCGTCCCGCGAAGCCCGATGCCCCGAGCGCTCCGAGATCGACGCTGTGGGTCGCGCGCGCATCCGTGTTAACGAGCGCGATGACCAGCTCGCCTTCCGGCGTTTCAGCCACCGAAATGCTGAGGGCAATAACCGACCGGTCGCCATGAGTGTACTTACCGGCGTCGTAGCTCACCGGCAACGCCGTGGCGCCCTGGAACGGCCGGTACATCTCGAACGCATGATAGGTCGGGGTCAGCACCATGTCCGGGCCATCAGTCAGGATCATGGCCTGGAGGACGTTCACCATCTGGGCAATATTGGTCATCTTCACGTTGTCGGCATGGGCGTGGAAGATGTTGAAGTTGAGGGCCGCCACGACCGCGTCACGCATCGTGTTTTGCTGGTAGAGCGCCGGGGTGTCCGCGGTGGCCGGATCGTACCAGGTGCCCCATTCGTCGACGTAGAGACCGAAGTCCTCACCGAGGTCCTCGTGCTTCTCGATCATGGCGACCTGGTCGACAATCACGTCCTGCATGCGCAACGCACGGTCGATGGTGGAGATCCATTCGGCTTCGGGAAAGCCCGTGGCGGCGCCCTTCGCACCCCAGTCCCCGGTCGGCAGGGAATAGACGTGGACCGATATGCCCTCGGCGAGACCGGCGATGTACGGATGCTCGAGGATGGTGTCGGAATACTCGATGTTTTCATCGTGCGAGCCGGAGATGATGCGCGCCGGCTGCTCGCCCTCGGTCTTCGCGAAGCTGGCGAACAGCGTGTACATGTCCGCATACGATTCAGGCGTGATATGGCCGCCGCAGCCCCAGGTTTCGTTGCCGATGGCGAGGTAGTCGATCGTCCAGGGGTCGTCGCGACCATTGGCACGCCGCTCGTCGGCCCGGTCGCCAACGGTGGCGGTGATGTATTCCAGCCAGTCGGCCGCATCCTTCGGCGTGCCCGTGCCGAGATTGATGTTGAGGTAGGTCTTCGCGCCAAGCCGTTCGGCGAGGTTGAAGAATTCGTGCGTCCCGAACGTGTTCGGCTCGACAGTGCCGCCCCACGCTGCGTTGGTCCGGACGGCCCGCTCGCCGATCCCGTCGCGCCATTGGTATCGGTCGGAATAGCAGCCGCCCGGCCAGCGGATCACCGGTATGTCGAGTGCATCGAGCGCGGCGAAGACGTCGTCGCGGATGCCATCGGTATTGGGGATATCGCTGTTTTCGCCAACCCAGATGCTGCCGTAGGGCTGGGCGCCCAGATGTTCGAGAAACTGGCCGTAGACTTCAGGCTCGATCGTGCCGATCGGCGACGACCGGTCGATCGTGACGCGCGCCTGCGCGTGGGCTGTACCGCAGCCCCAGGCCGCGAGCGCAGCAAGTACCAAAGCGATAGTTCCAGTCCGGATCATGTAAGAGCTCCCATTCTTGTCTTTGCCTTTTGGGTCATTCTGAACGTAGGTAGTCGCGCTTCCTTGCAGACGATGCGGCGGAAGATTGCGGCTGTTGTCTCGGGACCCTGCCGATAATAGCCGAAGCGGTCTTTCAAGTCGCCGCTGGCAACGCGCTCCTGCTTTCGGCATCCTAATGCCGCGTGGTTGCAGCGGAGGATTGTCGTTGGACCTGTTCGAATTCGTCGTCGGCTTTTACGTTGTTATCGCCGGTATCGGCGTGACCCTGCTCGTCAAGAGCGTCGGGCAGATGATCGAAGCCCGGGACCGGGTCCAGCTGTACTGGATACATTCGAGCTGGCTCGTGTTCGTCTTCTTCGCGCACGTCAACAGCTGGTTCACGTTGTGGGCGTATCGCGACCAGCCGAGCTGGACGGTCGGCCAGCTGCTGATGCTCGTATCGGTCCCGATCTTTCTCTACCTCGCAAGCCACGTCAGCGTGCCGGAGATTCCCGAGAACTCGACCGTGCGCTACGACATGCGGGAATACTTCTACCGGCGTCACGCCATCCTGCTCGGGCTTGTCGCGCTGTCGATCCTGTTCAACCTCGGTTGCGAACTCCTGCTGCTCGAGGACGAGGTCCTGACGCTCGGCAACTACCTGCGGCTGGCCACCCTGAGCCTGCTTTTGATCGGCATTTTCGTGTCGAAACCAGGCGTGCACGTCGCCATCGTGCTGCTGCTCGGTGCACTGCTGCTCTACGGCATTACGTTCCTGGACAACCCGATCGCGAACTGACGCTGGATCCCTTTTCGGACGATCAGATACTGAAGCTCTGCGGCAGGCCCAGCATGAAGGACGTGCCGCCGAGGAACAGCAGGATGCCCACGCACAGCATGAACAGGCGCAGCCCCCTGCGCCGGACCTTGGTGCCGACACCGGCACAAAACAACACGGAGGCCATGATCACGGCGACCAGCACGAAATTGTCACCGATCTGGTTGGCATCGGCCGCGCGGGCGGAAAGCGAATCGGCCTCGGCATTCAGCCGGTCGGCCGCGAGTTTCGCCGCCGGCTGATACACCTGCAATTCGAACGGGGTGTCCGGCGGTATCTCGCCCTCGGGCACGAGCGCCATCCAGGCATCGAAGGCGGGCTTGAACTCCTCGCGAAAACGCTCCCGCAGGAAACTGGCCCCTTTTTCATCGCCGGCCTGCCGATGCTCGAGGTACGTAATCCACGAGATGACGTCCAGCTGCAGGTGCGTCGTGAACAGGGCGTGCTGCTGCGTCGCCTCGATACGCCTGGCGGCAGCGGTTGTCGCATTCATGGACTGCTCGCCATTCCAGCGCGTCGACTGGTAGGCCGACCACGCAGCGACGACGGTGGCGAGCGACAGCAGCACGGTGGCGGCCAGTTCTATCCAGTCGTTCCGGTCGAAGCGTCGTCTCGCGACTTCGTCCCACCGGTCACCCCAGGGCAGGATCGCATCGGACGATGAACGCTGCGCGTCGTCCTCCTGTGACGATGATCCGGAATCACGATCGCCTGACATGGGCGTACCCCACAATGCCTGTCCAGTCGCTTGCCACCCGCTGTGGCAGCGCGCCTCAATCATACGGCAGCGCGGCGGTTCGTCAACGCAATCTGTAGGTGCTTGCCCCTACTGTTCGAGACCTCGAATCTGGAGCATACTCGGAACGGGAATGAATTCGGGACCTGTTGTGGCCAAATTTTGCGGTACGTCGATTCCGGAATGCGGTACGCAAATGCAAATCTGGTTCAGGGCCATGTTGGTGATTCTGTACCTTGGCGGGGCAGCAAGTTCTTTTGCAGACATCAGCGGTGCCCTCGATTCACAGGCAGAACTCAGCCCGTTCTATTTGCGAGTCGGCACCTATGTACTCGACTCGTC
>JARRMH010000296.1:0-3729 GCA_037386205.1 Woeseiaceae bacterium
GGAATACGCTGCGGGGTCCAGGCGACGCCTGGCTCGACCTCGAACGGCGGCCCGGGAAAGCGGTCATCGAACCCGTCGACGAGCGCCTGACGGGCACGTCGACGCCGGCGTATCTCGCACGCCGTCAGCAGCATGCCGCGTTTACGGCGTCGACGTCGATGGAGATGCCCCAGGCCTATGGCATGTCGGCCGGTCTCGCCGTCTTTCAGAACGCGCGGCACCACCTGTATATGGGAGTGCGCCGCCACGAGGCGGGCTGGGCCGTGTTCCTCGAACGGGTCGCGGGGAAAGAAGCAGGCATCATTGCCGAGGAGCTTCTGCCGGCCGGCGACGTGCAGTTTATCGAATTGCGTGTGCGCGCCGACGGCCGGCCGTACGCGTTCTCGTATCGCCTGGACGAGGGTGAATGGGCCACGCTCGCCGACGGGATCGACGGTTCGATCCTGAGCACGGAAGTGGCGGGCGGCTTCGTCGGCAGCTACCTCGGTCTGCACGCGCGGCGCGAGTGACTCATCCGTCTGCCGCGAGCCGGTCGAACAGGCGCAGCGTTTCCATCATCGCCCGGCCGTTGTGGTACGGCCCCTTCCAGAAGCCGACTTTGTAGGGCCTCTCGCCCGGCACGCCGTGCGACTCCGCAAACCAGTGCCAGTCGCCACCGACGGCATCGACCTGGTAATGGCAGACGAATCGCCAGAGCGCGTCACAGGCCGAGCGGAAACGGGCATCGCCGCCAAGCAGAAACGCATTCAGGAACCCGACGAGCCCCTCGGCCTGGACCCACCAGATGGCTTCTTCGTCGAGCCGCCCGCTCTGCGGATGGAACTCGTTGCAGACGTGCCCGCCCGGTCCGAGCCCCTGTTCGCGACAGGTCGTTGCCAACAGCAGCACGTCGCTGCGCAGGCTCTCGAGCAGGTCCTCGTCGCCGAGCGCTTCCCCGGCCTCGAACAGCAGCCAGCTTGCCTCGATGTCGTGGCCGAACGAAATAACCGGGTCGAGGCTGTGCCACGCCGCGTCGAAAAAGAGTCGCAGGTGGCCGGTCTCCCGATCGAGAATTCTGTCGCGCATCAGGTCGATCGCATTCCGGAGGCGCCGGGCACTCGTCTCGGTCGGGGCCGAGCGGTGCACGGCCGTGTACGCTTCGAGCAGGTGCAGGTGGGTGTTCATCGTCTTCCTGACGTCGAGGCCGGGCGGACCGAGCAGCGTATCGTCGAGCGGCTCCCACTCGCGTGTAAAGGCCTCCAGGTAACCGCCTTCGACATCATCGAGTGCGTGCCGTTCGAGCAGTTCGACGTAGTCCGTCGCCCTGGCGAGCGCCGCGGCATCGCTGCTCGCATCGAACCACGCACAGTACGCGTAGATGCAGAAACACTGTGCATAGACCTGTTTCTTGCCGTCGCGCAGGCTGCCGTCGGCGGCCAGTCGCCACACGGCGCCGCCGTGCTCGGCATCATCGAAGTGGCGCAGCAGGTAGTCAAAGGCCCGACGGGCTGCCGAGTGACAGCGATCGTCGTCGAACTGTCGCGCCACTTCGCTGAAGAACCACAGGAGCCGCGAGTTGAGAATGATGCCTTTGTCCGCGTTGGCGACCGGTTGGCCGAAGTAATCGATTTCTCCGAGGAACCCCCCGTGTTCGCGATCCGGGGCTCGTTCGAGCCACCAGTCGGTGATGCGGCGGAGTTCCGCCAGGGCCGACGCGCGGTCGAAGGTGCGCGGCATGACCATCACGTTTCCGCGTGCCCGGATGTCTCGTTGCCGTCGATCAGCCGATTGATGGCCGCTACCGAGGCGGCCGAGCGCAGCCCGTCCTGCGGCGAGTTGATGCAGTAGTCGAGCAGCCGGTCGATCGTCGATGTCGCCACGTGCATGCGCGTGTCCGACGAGCCGTAGTAAATGAAGACCTCGTTCTCGTCGTTCCGTATCCAGCCGTTGCTGAACACGACGTTCGAGACGTCCCCGACCCGCTCCGCGCCGCGCGGTGCAAGCAGGTACCCGGCCGGCTTGTGCGTCACGCGCCAGGGTTCCGCGAGATCCGTCATGAAGAGGTACAGGACGTAGCGCAGGCCGGCGGCCGTGTTGCGGGTTCCGTGCGCGAGCTGCAGCCAGCCCGCGTCGGTTTTCAGCGGCGGCGGCCCGAGCCCGTTCTTGGTTTCACTGATCGTGTGATAGGCACGTCGATCGACGACGGTTTCGCTGTCGAGGCGCGCGGCGTCGATGGATGCGGAAAGTCCCCAGCCGATGCCGCTGGCACCGCCGACGTCGATGAATCCATCCTGCGGCCGTGTGTAGAAGGCGTACTTGCCGTCGACGAACTCGGGATGCAGGACGACGTTGCGCTGCTGTCCCGAGCGCGTTTCGAGATCCGCGAGTCGCTCCCAGGTTTCGAGATCGCTGCTGCGCGCGATGCCGCACTGCGCGATGGCAGCCGACATATCGTCGGGCCGCTTGGGATCCTTGCGCTCGGTGCAGAACAGGCCGTAGACATGGCCGTCCGCGTGCCGGGTCAGGCGCATGTCGTAGACATTCGTGTCCGGGTCATCGGTCTCCGGCATCGTGACCGGGCGCGGCCGGAAACGGAATCCGTCCACGCCGGTCTCGCTGTCGGCGATGGCGAAGAACGATTTGCGGTCCATGCCTTCGACGCGCACGGCCAGCGTATAGCGCCCCTCCCAGAGAATCGCGCCGGCATTGAAGGTGGCGTTGATGCCGATGCGCTCGAGGAGATGGGGATTACTCACAGGGTCGAGATCGTAGCGCCACTCGAGCGGGACATGGGCCGCCGTGAGCACCGGGTCACGCCAGCGTTCACAGATGCCGTTGTCGGAGAACTCGGCAAAGTTGCGCCGCGTGATGAGGCTGTCGTAGTTATTACGCAGCCGTGCGAGCCGCCGCTCGAACGTGGCTTCGGATCCCGGCGTCATGCGCTGCAGTCGAGCGCCGCGTTGCCGAGTTCGACGACGACCTCGCATTTGCTCCCGGGCGCGACGGCCTCGACCAGGCTGCCCTCGACCGGCACGCCATCGACGCGCATGGATTTGATGCCCTTGCCGGTGCCGCTCGAATTGTCGATGCGAATCGTGTAGGTGGCGCCGCGGAACCTGCGTGTCACGACGTACCCGGACCAGTCGCGGGGAATACAGGGTTCGATGCGCAGCCCGTCGTAATCGGGCTTGATGCCGAGGATGTGTTCGGCGATCGCATGGAAATTCCAGGCCGCCGTGCCCGTCAGCCACGAGTTCTTGGCTTCGCCCGGCTTCTGCGCCTCCTTGCCTGCAACCATCTGCGCGTAGACGTAAGGTTCGAGCCGCCTGAGTTCCATGTCGTCCTGCCACGCGGGCGCGATCCGCCGGTAGTAATCGAAGGCCTGCTCACCCCGGCCCAGCACGGTTTCGGCAATCATGATCCACGGGTTGTTGTGACAAAAGATGCCGCCGTTTTCCTTGTAGCCGGGCGGGTAGCTCGAGATCTCGCCATACTCCGGATGATCAACGCCGTCGATGCCCACGGCTGGGACGGCGACTGGTTCCTGCGCGCCTACGACGCGAACGGCAACGCACTCGGCAGCAATACGAACGACGAAGGCAAGATTTTCATCGAACCGCAGGGATTCGCCGTCATGGCCGGGATCGGCAGCGACGACGGCAGGGCGCAGCGCGCGCTCGACGCCGTGGCCGACCAGCTCGCCTGCGAGTTCGGCATCGTGCTCAACGCGCCCGCGTACACGCGCTATCA
>JARRMH010000297.1:0-4931 GCA_037386205.1 Woeseiaceae bacterium
GTCAATACTATATGAGAACTGAAGAACTGACAGGAGACAAGGCTTTCTGGTGGGCAATAGATGATTTCTTTAAAACAGTTTCCAATCCAAATGAGATAATATTCAAAAATCCAAAAGAAATCATGAGAACCACGCTTCTAACCATTGCAGCCACGCTGATCACAAGCACCATGATGGCACAGTTCCGGCAGGGCCCTCAGCTGGAGCCGCCCCCGGAAGGGTTCAGGCCCGCCTCCACCAACATTTTTCTGGCAGACTATCCTGCAGTCAACCAGGTCACCCGGGAAGCCATCTTCAAGGTGGTCGCCCCCACTGCCCGGCAGGTTCAGATCGACATCGCCGGCAAGAAATACGACATGACCAAAGATACAGCCGGTGTCTGGACGGGCATGTGTGACCCACAGGTAGTCGGATTCCACTATTATGCCATCGTGGTTGACGGGGTCCGGGTCACGGATAAAAATACCAGGACCTTTTTCGGCAGCAACTGGGAAATGTCAGGGATTGAGATCCCAGAGGGTCCCGAAGGAGACTATTACCGGTTCAACAGTGTCATTCCACTCGGACAGGTCCGGTCGATCTTCTACTGGTCGGAACTCAACGGCCACACATCGACGATCAATGTGTCGACGGCACCAGTCATCGCCCGCGAGGTGTACAACGCTGTCACCGGTTTCGGCTCCGTCACCACGACCGCCGGAGCTCAGTTTACGACCGCAGGGCCATTCGACCAAGTGGACCAACTGGATGTCACGGGCGACTTCGGGCCGCTCGACATTGCTTGCGCGATTTCCGGCAACGCCTTGGTGTCCGGGTCAAAGGTCGTCGCCGACGGTTACTCGGCCGGCGATACCCTCGCGGCGAACTTTGCGGCGTGCGCACGCGGAGGCGAAGTGCTGAACGGTGATCTCGACTTCACGCTCGCGAGTTTTGGCCGCGGAGCAGGCAGTACGTTCTTCGTTTCGGGGAGCGTCACCGAGACCGAGCTGATCCGTACCATGGGCGGCAGCTGCTTCACGGGCTCTGGCAGCTTCGAGACGAGCTACGACTCGATGTTCACCTCGGCCGGTATCATCTACGTGGAAGGGTTCGCCGACACGTTTGATGTTGCCGCCGGCGGCAGGAGCCAGCACCTCACCGGTGCCGGCAACAGCGCCGAAATCCAGGTCGCTCAGCAACCGGTCACGGTCGTGCGCTCGTCGTGGGGCACGATTAGCAGCGACGACATTGCGGGGAGCTACAACTACGAGAGCTTAACCCCTGCCTATTTCAGCCTGCGCATGGTCGCACTGGACGAACTGACGCTGCGGCTCGACATCGACCTTGACGGCGACTCGACCATCGATGAAATGCTGCTGACGAGCTGGGCAACTCTCGCTTACGACGACTGGGTTTGCCCGTAGCAGATCACCGACGGAATCGGCTGCCTATCGCAGCCGTTTCCCGTCCGCGTCCCAGACTTCGATCTCGCCGAGTTCGAGGGCTGCGATGTCCGCCTCGATCGCCGCGAGGTCGCCCGAGATGAACCACGTCAGCTGGTCGGGATCGATCCGGTCGGTGAAGGCCGAGACGGCGTCGTCGAGCGCCACGGCTTCAAACTGCCCCTTGCGCTGTTCGATGTAATCGTCCGGCCGCCCGTACAGGCCGTTGTCCGCAATATAGCGGAGTGTCCCACCCGCGGTCGCCGTTGCCGCGGGCAGTTTGCGAACGCGTTCGTTGCGGACCTTGTCGAGTTCATCCTGCGTAAACGGCCTGTCACCCTCGACGCCCCGCAATTCGGCCAGCAGCTCCGTCATGCTCTCGGCCGTCTTGTCGGTCTGCACCTGGGCGACGACCTGCCAGACACGCGGGCCGACGACCATCCCGGCCGATGAGCTGACGCCGTAACTCCAGCCCTTGTCTTCGCGCAGGTTGCTGTTGATGCGCGACGTGAACGTCCCGCCATACATCATGTTGGCGAGATCGAACGCGGTGTACCCGTCCTCGTATGGCGGGTCGATAACACGCGCCGCGACGATGTTCGACTGCGGCGCGCCGGGGACATCGAAGATGATGATGCGCGGGTCGGGTTCGGGTACGGCGGCTGCCTTGACGTCCACGGTGAGCGCGTCGCCCCGCGCGGGCTTCCAGTCACCGAAACGCCGATTCAGCACGTCGATCAGCGTATCGGCATCGATGCCGCCGACGACGTAGAAAGTGAGGTCCTGCGGTCGGACGCGCGTGGCATAGGCCTCGCGCAGGCTGTCCTCGTCGAGTGCCGCCACGTCCTCCGCCGTGGCGGGCATGCCGCCGTAAGGATGGTCGCCGTACATCACCGGATCGACATACATCTGCGCCAGCGCGGACGGGTTGGTTTTGCCCTGTACGATCGACGCCGTAGCGACTTCCTTCAGAATTCCCACTTCCTGCTCGTCGAAGGACGGATTGCGCACCATGTCGGCCGCAAGCTCCATCGCATCGTCGAACTTCGAGGTCAGCGTCGACACGACCATGCGGGTCGAATCGGCCTGGACCGCCATCGAAAACGCGCTGCCCGTGCGCTTCAGGTCGTCCTGGATATCGTCGGCCGAGCGTTTCTTCGTGCCTTTGCTCAGGGCGCCGAATGCAATACTCGCGGCTGCCGGGTTCTCTTCTGTTGGCACGGCCGCGCCGAGCCGAAACTCGCCGATGATGTTGACGGCCGGCACGCCGTCCCGCCTGACAAAGCGCACGGGGATGCCGTTCCTGAGTTCGAAATCCCTGATTTCGGGTGCCGTCGCGGGCGGATAACTGTCCACTGACGGCAGTTCGCTCCGGTCGGCGCCCGACGCCGCCGCGCTGAGGTCGCCGAACATCGTCACGTAGACTTCGTGGAAGCCGTCGCCGAGCCATTGCGCCACGGCAGCGCGCACGGTTTCCGGCGTCGCGTTGTCCACCCAGGAAAAGGACAGCTTATACGCGTCGGGCGAGCCGCCGTAGTACTCGGCCTCGGCCAGGAGGTTGGCCTTGCCCGTCAGCGAATCGAGCCCCTTGATGACCGACGCCGCGTATTGCGTCTTGATCAACTGCAACTCTTTTGCGGACGGGCCTTCCGCCGCAAAGCGCTCGAGTTCCTCCTCGAGGATCGCGCGCACCCGGTCGGGATCGGCGCCGGGATTCAGCACGACCTGCAGGAAGACATTGGACGCGAGGTCGAGCGGCAGCAGGCTCATCGACGCGCTCACGGCAAGCTTCTCCTCCTTGACCAGCCGCCGGTAGAGGCGCGATGACGAGTCACCGCCGAGTATTCTGGTCGCGAGCGAGATCAGTGCGGCATCTTCATGGTCCCGGCCCGGTATGGCCCAGCCGCGCATGATGAGAGGGTTGGCTACGCGGTCCTGGTAGGTCTCGAAGGTACTGATCGAACGCACGGGCACCCAGTCGTCACGATGGGACACCGGCGGTCCCGGCGGAATGTCGCCGAAATACTTGCGTACCAGTTCGAGCGTCTCGGCCGGGTCGATATCGCCGGCAACGGTGAGTATCGCGTTCGCGGGTCCGTACCACGTCTCGAACCACTCATGGACATCGTCGAGCGAGGCGGCATTGAGGTCTTCCATCGAGCCGATTGACGACCAGCTGTACGGATGTCCCTGCGGATACACGCCGGCCAGCATCTTCTCGAAAACATCGGCATAGGGTCGATTCTGCCCGCGGCGTTTCTCGTTCTGCACGACACCGCGTTGCTCGTCGACCTTGTCCTCGGTCACGGCACCGAGCAGGTGGCCCATCCGATCCGATTCCATCCACAGGACGCGTTCGAGCGCCGTGTTGGGCACGGTCTGGTAGTAGCGTGTCCGGTCAAAAAACGTGTCGCCGTTGAGCGATCCGCCGACGTCCTGGATCGGCCCGAAGTACTCGTCGTCGTAGTTCTCGGAGCCGTTGAACATCAGGTGCTCGAACAGGTGCGCGAACCCGGTCTTGCCCGGCTTTTCGTCGCGCGAGCCGACCTTGTAGTAGACGTTGACGAAAGCCTGGGGCGCGGCGCGATCGACGTGCATCAGCACGGTCAGGCCATTGTCGAGTACGTGCCGCTCAAAGGGAATTTCCACGCCCGCGAGATCCTGGGCGGACACGGGCAGTGCGAGGACGACAGCAGACAGCACGATCGCTGCGGCGCGCTTGATCATTGTTGACTCCGTTTGTCTTTACTAGAGACTGGTGTACAGGATCCACAGGACGGCCAGCGGCACGACGATACGGATCATCCACAACCAGGCATTGGCCAGCAAAGTACTACCAAAGGTCAGCTCTGCGGCCAGCACCGAGGGTTTGACCAGCCAGCCGACGAAGAGTGCCATGAGGACACCGCCGAGCGGCATCATCAGGTTCGCCGTGAAGTAATCGATCAGGTCGAACGCGGTCTTGCCCTCGAACGCGCTGAACTGGCCGAGCGGATGGACATCCGCCCAGATATTGAACGAGAACACGGTCAGCAACCCGATGGCCCATGCCAGGACGCCGAACACGAGCACGCCGTTGCGGCGTTTCATGTTCCACTTGCCCTCCGCGAAGTGCACGATCGGCTCGAGGATCGCGATCAGCGAGGTCACGGCGGCGAACGCGAGGAGCAGGAAGAAGATTGCGCCGAAGATTGCACCGCCCGGCATGTCGGCGAAGGCGGTCGGCAGGGTCCTGAAGATCAGGCCCGGACCCGAAGCCGGATCGAGATTGTTGCCGAAGACGAGCGGAAAGATCATCAGGCCCGCCAGCAGTGCGACCAGCGTGTCGGCTCCGGCGATAATGAGGGCCGACTTGGTCAGCGACACGTTGTTCGGCACGTAGGCGCCGTAATTCATGAGCAGGCCCATGGCCACGCTGATCGAGAAGAACGCCTGCCCGATCGCGACGAGCACGGTCGATCCGTCGATCTTGGAAAAATCGGTACTGAAAAGGAAATTCAGCGCCGCGCC
>JARRMH010000298.1:0-3700 GCA_037386205.1 Woeseiaceae bacterium
TGCTCTGATAGTGCCGCAAGTGCTTGAAATTTGGAGCGGGAAACGAGGTTCGAACTCGCGACCTCAACCTTGGCAAGGTTGCGCTCTACCAGCTGAGCTATTCCCGCAGAAGGCCGGAGATTGTAGCCCCTCGCGGCCCGCTGTCAAGGCGCGGACTGGCCTTTTTTGCCTTAATCCGTGTCCTTCATGATAAACGGCCATGCGGCCCTCAGGTACACGACCATGGACCAGATGGTCATGATGGCGGCCAGGAGCAGCAGGACGAACCCGACCGTGTAGATCGGGATACCGAAGACCGGCAGCTTCCAGACCATGAAGGCGATGCCGAACATTTGCAGCGTCGTCTTGATCTTGCCCGTGATATCGACCTTGACGTTGGCGCGCTCACCGATCGTCGCCATCCACTCGCGCAGTGCCGAAATGGTGATCTCGCGACCGATGATGATCATTGCGATGACGTCCTCGAACCAGCTCGACTGTGCCTGCACGAGCATGACCAGGACGATGGCGACCATCAGCTTGTCCGCTACGGGGTCGAGAAACTCGCCAAAACGGGACGTCTGGCCAAACCGGCGCGCCACCCAGCCGTCGATCAGATCCGTAATGGCGGCCAGGCCGAACAGGATCGCCGCAATCGGCCGCGCGTAATCCAGCGGGCTGTAGAAACAAATGACGACGACGGGGATGGCCGCGATACGCAGCAGCGTCAGGATATTGGCAAGGTTGAGTTTCACGAGGCGGCTCGCGCTTAACTACTGATCGACATGCAGCTCATTGTATATCGTTTCCGCAAGGGAACGGCCAATTCCCCGCACCTTGACGAGGTCGTCGATACCGGCACTGACGACGCCCTGCAGACCACCGAACTGCCGCAGCAGTTCGCGGCGCTTTTTCGGACCGAGCCCCGGGATCTGTTCCAGCGGTGACTGGCGGCGTGCTTTGGCGCGCCGCTGCCGATGCCCCGTTATGGCAAAGCGATGCGCTTCGTCCCGAATCTGCTGGATCAACAGCAGCGCAGGTGAATCGGGGGGCAGTTGCATCGCTTTATCGCTGCCCGGCCGAAACAGGCGCTCCGCTCCCGGCCGGCGTGCCCTGCCCTTGGCGACGCCGACGACCGTCAGCCAGTCGAGTTCGAGCGTTTCGAGGACCTTCATCGCACCGGCGAGCTGGCCTTTGCCCCCGTCGACGAACAGGACGTCCGGCATCGGCACTTCGCCTTTGCTGACCCGTTCGTAGCGCCGGCGAAGCGCTTCCGACATGGCGGCATAGTCGTCCCCGGCGGAATCCGGTTTCAGGTTGAAGCGACGGTAGTCGCTTTTCACGGGCCCGGCCGTATTGAAAACGACGCAGGATGCAACCGTCGCCTCACCTGACGTGTGACTCACGTCGAAGCACTCGATCCGTCGCGGCGCTTCCTCGAGATCGAGGATTTCGCCGAGCGCGGCGAACTGACGCCGAATTGTCGCATTGCTCGCCACCTTGAGGTTGAGACCCTGCTCGGCATTGGTGCGCGCCATCGTCAGCCAGCGGGCGCGGTCACCGCGTACCCGCGTCCTGATGGCAACTTTGTGCCCCGCCCGAACCGACAATTCACTTTCGAGCACCGATGCGTCATCGATGGGCACATCGAGGAGGATCTCGGTCGGGGCGGCCCTGCCAAGGTAATACTGGCCGACGAAACCATTCAGCAGGCGGCTCTTGTCCGTCTCGCCGGGCAGCCGCGGAAAGTAATCGCGACTGCCGACGATGGAGCCGTTGCGGACAAACATGACGGTCACGCAATGAATGGCGCCGTTCGAGGCAAAGCCAAGAATATCGACGTCGTTGCGGTCCCCGCGTTTGACGAACTGGCGCGCCTCGACCGCTTTGAGTTTTGCAATCTGGTCGCGATAGCGCGCCGCCTGCTCGTATTCCTGCGCCGCGGACGCGGCTTCCATGCGCTCGACGAACGAATTCACTACCCGGTCGTTTCTGCCTTCGAGAAACTGGATCGCGGCATCGACGTCCTTGCGATATTGGGCCTGGTCGACGATCCCGACGCAGGGGGCCGTGCAGCGCTTGATCTGGTACTGCAGGCACGGCCGCGTACGATTGTTGAAGAAACTGTCCGTGCAGTTGCGGATCATGAACAACTTCTGGAGCTCGTTCAGCGTCTGCCGCACCGCCCGCGTACTCGGATACGGACCGAAGTATCGGCCCTTGCCTTTACGCGCGCCGCGATGGAACCGGAGACGCGGGTATGGATGATCCGTGGACGCGTAGATATAGGGATAACTCTTGTCATCCCGAAGCAGGACGTTGAAGCGCGGCTTGTGTTGCTTGATCAGGTTGTACTCGAGTACCAGCGCCTCCGCCTCGGTATTGACGACCGTGACCTCGACCCGGGCAACCTGCTCCATCATCGCCGCCGTCTTCGCTGCCATGCGCGACCGATTGAAGTAGCTCGATACGCGCTTTCTCAGGTCGCGCGCCTTGCCGACGTAGATAACCCTGTGTTGCGCATCGAGCATGCGGTACACGCCGGGCCTGTGGGTCAGGCTGCGGAGAAACGATTTGACGTCGAATGGGGCCTGTTCGCTCACCGTGCTAGTTATCCAGCAAGGCCCTTGCCTCTGCAAATATGGCGTCGAACATGGACTCGGTGAGGCGGCGCGTATTGGTGTTGTAGCGACTGCAGTGATAGGAGTCGAGCAACCGGAAGTCGCCGAGCTCGTGCACGGCCGCGTGCGCAAACTTGAAATCGGCCTGCCGCTCCCCCGTCGCCTTGATGATGGCACGGTGCGCGATGCCGCCGAGCGCCATGACGACGGAACCCGGCGTCAACGTATCCAGCTCGTTCGCGAGGAATGTATTGCAGGTGTTGATTTCGGCGCCCACCGGTTTGTTCCCGGGTGGCAGGCACTTGACGGCGTTGGTAATGCGGCAATCGAGGAGTTCGAGGTCGTCATCGCTGGCGAGTGACTGGTCACGGGTCGCGAACCCGTGCTTGTACAACATCCGGTACAGTAGCAGTCCCGCGTGATCGCCGGTGAAGGGCCGTCCGGTCCGGTTGGCGCCGTGCATGCCGGGCGCAAGCCCGACGATCAGAAATCGCGCATCCGGGTCGCCGAAAGGGGGCACCGGGCGGCAGTGGTAATCCGGGTGGCGCTCCGCCACCTCATCGAGAAATGCCGCGAGTCGCGGACACGCGCGACAGTCCTTATCGAAGATCATCCGTCATGTGCCGGATAACGGCGCGCCCGAAGCCGCGCGTGCCAACGAGGCGCGCGCCCGGAATGAGTTCTTCGAGCTGCTCCTGGACCTCTTTCTTGTCGTGCACCCGGGCCTTGCGCTTCGGTTTGCGAATGGCCGTGCGCAGGCGCGCGAGGTCGAACGTCAGCTCACCGTTGGCGATCGTGCCTGCCACGCCCTTGATAATCAGATCAGCCGCCTCGGTCCAGCCCAGGTAACGCAGCATCATCTCGGCCGACAAAATGAGCGAGCCCGGGTTGACGCGGTTCTTGCCCGCAAATCCCGGCGCTGTGCCATGGGTTGCCTCGAACACGGCGAGGCCTTCGCCGATGTTGCCGCCGGGTGCGATGCCGATCCCGCCGACCTGTGCGGCCAGCGCATCCGAGATGTAGTCACCGTTCAGGTTAAGCGTCGCAATGACGTCGAATTCCTCGGGCCGCAGCAGAATTTGCTGCAGGAAATTGTCCGC
>JARRMH010000299.1:0-3697 GCA_037386205.1 Woeseiaceae bacterium
CCGTTGCGTATCGTGCCGCCAGGGCCTGATCCACGAATGCCGCAAACGCGGCGCGATTCTCTGCGGTGACGAACTCGTCCCCGATTTCCAGAACAGCCTCCAGGGCCGGGAGAGTAACGAGCGGATGGGGATCCTGCAGCAGGCGGTTGACCACGTACAGGTAGTCAGCCATTGCCAATGATCCTGCATTGAGCAGGGCCTCACTGTTATCGAGTAGCGCGATCTTCTCACGATCACTCAATGCATCGATATCGTCGACCAGGTTGTAGAGCTGGTCGAGGCTCGTGCTCCACCGGTAGTAACCGTTGGCGCCGGCGTCGGGGAAAATCCACTCCGGGTTGGAAGGCAGGTCGAGCGAACCCGCAGGGCCTGCCAGCAACAGGTAGGTCTGCCGTACCTGGTCGTCGGCCTTGTACTTGACGTGGAGCGGAATATGCCAGAGCTGCTCCTCGACGCTGAGGCCCTTCCTGACGTAGCGCTCCTGTGTCACCTTGCCCGACTCGTCGATGCTGACCATGGCAAAGCCCGGCTGGTTCAGATAGTCCCCGGCAATCTTCGATATATCGAGGCCTGACTCTTTCGACACGATCGCCCACAGGTCTTTTTCGGTGGCGTTGGACCAGGCGAACTCGTCGACATAGCGACGAATCGCCCGCTGCCAGACGTCGGGCCCGACGTAACGCTCCAGCATGCGCAGCAGGGTGTAACCCTTGGTGTAGTGCATCCCAACGCTCGCGAAGATCTCGTCGTTGTTGCGGACCTCGCCGCGGATGGCACGCGCGGTCGTCAGCTCGTCGCGGGCGAATGCGCGGGACTGCGGCAGGCTGAGAACCGTTTCGTACTGTGGGTACTCGGTTTCGAGGATCGACTTCGCCATCCAGGTTGCGAAGGCCTCGTTGAGCCACAGGTCGTCCCACCAGGCCATCGTCACGACATCGCCGTACCAGATGTGCGCGATCTCGTGCGCGATGACATTCAGCACGTCAGCCGCCTGCCTGCCCGACACGTCGTCCCCGACGAGCAGAATATCGGTTCGATACGTAATCAGCCCGGGATTTTCCATGGCGCCGAAGGCGAACTCCGGGACTGCGACGAAATCGAGCTTGCGAAATGGATAGTCGGAGCCGAAGTAGTTCTCGAGTGCCGCGAGGATCTTCGGTGTCTCGCGCAACACGAAGCCGAGCTGCCCTGCGTGACCCCTCGGTACGTAGACGTGACCTGGAACGGGGATTCCCTCGATGGCAGCCCGGTCCAGCGGCCCAACGGCGTAGGCGACCAGGTATGTCGGCAACGGCGGTGTCTCCATGAACGTGACGCGCTGCCGGCCGTCCTGCTTTTCGACAGTCTCGACCGGCGTATTCGCGACGACGGTCAGCTCCGCTGGCGCATTGATGATCAACCGGAAGGGAATCTTGAAAGAGGGCTCATCGAAAGACGGGAACGCGCGGCGCGCGTACATCGACTCCATCTGGGTGAAGATGTAGTCGCGGCCCTCGAACTTGGCGCGATGCATGCCCAGGGAGTCCGTGGCGTGCTTCCCCGAAAAATCTATCCTCAGCGTGTAGTCACCCGGCGGGATCGGCTCGCCGTCGGCAAGCCAGCTGCGCTCCCAGTCCCCTGCGGTCGCCTGCAGGTCGCGTTGCCCCTGCTCCGAGTCCAGTTTGATGCCCGCCAACTCGAGGCCGACCTGGTTGATCCCGATGCGATCGGTCTCCTGTTCGATAATCAGCTCGATCGACGTCGTACCGCTGAATGCCTCTTCTGCCGGATCGAGCCTGAGTTCGATGACCTGGGACACGGGCTCGATGCCGGCGGGCAGCCGGTAGTCGGGCACGTCCGCAGCTATGGCGTCGAGCGCAAAAAGGAAGAGTGTTGCCCCTGCAAGTCTGCATTTCATCGAAACTTCTCCGTAACCTGCGCAGCGGTTCGCTGCCGGGACGCTGCCCGGGAATCATACCGGGCTTTGACCCGGTCGGGTCCGCATAAACATAAGCAAAGTAGGCGAATCTACCTAGCGAAAGGACCTCGAAAAAGCGCGAAAATTCGCCCGAGGGCTCTCTATATCTAATGGAGGTACATGATGGATATGCCTGTCAAGAACGCCGAGAGTCTCGACCTTTTCGTCAACGCTACACAGCAATTCGAAAGGGCCCTGACCTGGGTCGATGGGGTCAAGGAGGGTGTTATCGACTTCCTGATCAACCCCAAACGCAGCATCCATGTACGATTTCCCGTCAACATGGATGATGGCACCACCAGGACATTCCATGGTTTCCGCGTGCTGCACAGCGACGTCCGCGGTCCCGGCAAGGGCGGTATTCGGTACCACCCGAATGTCACCGAGGCCGAGGTTTCCGCGCTGGCGGCATTCATGACGTGGAAGACCGCGGTGGTCGATATTCCTTACGGCGGCGGTAAGGGTGGCGTCGTCTGTGACCCGAAGAAGATGAGTCGCAGGGAGCTGCGGCATATCACGCGTCGCTTCGTCGCCGAGCTGGGCGACAACATCGGGCCGCACACCGACATTCCTGCGCCCGACGTCTACACCGATGCACAGACGATGGCGTGGATCTATGACACCTACGATCGCATGCATCCCGGCGGCAACAATCTTGCCGTCGTGACCGGCAAGCCTCTCGATATCGGTGGCTCGCTGGGCCGGGACGAGGCAACCGCTCGCGGCAGCTGGTATGCCACGGAGCAGCTTCTCAGGCGCAGGGCCGTGCCCGGCCTCGAGACGCTGGAGGGCGCACGCGTCGCCGTGCAGGGTTACGGCAATGCCGGTTCGATCGCGGCCCGGCTGTTCCACGATGCAGGGGCTGTCGTCGTCGCAGTCAGCGACTCACGCGGCGGGATTGCCAGCGACGACGGGCTGGATCCGCGCAAGGTGCTGGAGTACAAGCAGGAAACCGGCAGCGTGGTCGGCTTCCCCGGCGCAAACCTGGTCAGCAACGACGATGTTCTCGCTTATGACTGTGACATCCTGATTCCGGCGGCACTCGAGTGCTCGATCACGACCCGGAATGCCGGCGACGTCAAAGCCAGGCTGATTGTAGAAGACGCAAACGGCCCGCTCACGGCCGTTGCCGACCACGCGCTTGCTCACCGGGGCGTGGTGGTGCTTCCCGACATTCTCGCCAATGCGGGCGGCGTTGTCGTCAGCTATTTCGAGTGGGTCCAGAATCTCGAAAACCAGAAATGGAGCCTCGAGAAAGTCGAGACCCTGCTGAACGAGAAGATGTGTCGTGCCGTCGACGAAACCGTCGATCGTTTCGAGGAGCTGAAGAAAAAACACGCTGCAGGCCTCAACAGGGGTATGCCGGGACCGACGCTGCGGGATGCGGCGCTCGTCTCAGCGATCAAGCGCATCGCGACCGTCGTCCTGCAAAGGGACATCTGGCCGTAGAAGTCATCATCGCCAGCCGGACGTTCCGTTCGGCTGGCGCTCCTTTTTTCTCCAAAGCATTGGAGGCAGACCATGCTGGACAAGAGAACCGACCTGGCCGGCCCGGGTATCAGCACCTACGAGGCCGTCGAACAGGTCTTGCCAAAAGACTACGAATCGCTTCTCGACGTCAGGCGCACGCAGCAGGCAATTTACGACGTCAAAGACTACATCGAGAAAGGTCTTGCGAAAGAGCTGAACCTGATGATGGTGCAGGTGCCGCTGATCGTTGAAGCCGATTCCGGCATGAAC
>JARRMH010000300.1:0-3681 GCA_037386205.1 Woeseiaceae bacterium
GCTGCCGTTCGGCAAGCTCGGACACTCGTTCCTCGTGTTCATCACGCGGGGCACGACAGGAATGGTGTTTGAACGCAGGGGGGCCAAAACATGACCACTGCAGACGGCAGGCAAACCCCTGACCGGGATGTCGAACGGCTCGCTTACAAGGCGCCCGAGGTCCGCCACGACACGCAGGGGGACATGACCACGGAGGAGCGCGTCGAAAAAGCGATGCACAACTTCGTGAAGAATTTCAATACACAGGCGGCGTCGTATCTCGACGGCTGCGTGCACTGCGGCATGTGCGCCGACGCGTGCCATTTCCACGTGCGCACCGACGACCCGCGTTATACGCCGATCTGGAAGCTCGAACTGTTCAAGCAGGCGTACAAGCGCGAAGCCGGACCGTTTGCCTTCTTCTATCGCCTGTTCGGCTTCAAGAAAAAAGTGACCATCGATCAGCTGGAGGAGTGGCAGCACCTGCTGTACGACAGCTGCACGGTGTGTGGCCGCTGCTCGCTCGTTTGCCCGATGGGCATCGACATCGCAGGGCTCGTCTCGATGGCCCGCCACGGCATGTTCAAGGCCGGCCTGATTCCGCACGAACTTCACGAGGTTGCCAAGCGCGCCGCCGAGACCGGGAGCCCCCTCGGCATTACCCCCGACAAATTTGAGGATCGCATCGAGTGGATGGCCGACGAGCACGACGTCGATATCCCGGTCGACGTCGAACAGGCGGACGTGCTGGCCGTGATGTCGTCGATTGAGATCCAGAAGTACCCGCAGTCCATTGCCGCCACTGCGAAGATCCTGAATGCGGCCGGTGAGAAGTGGACGTTCCGCCTCGACGGATTCGAGGCGACCAACTTCGGCATGCTGTCCGGCAATCCCGACTGGCAAAGAGAGGCGACGATGAAAATCATCGACGCCGCGGTGAAGATCGGCGCCGGGCTGGTTGTCCTGCCCGAATGCGGCCATGCGTACATGGCACTGCGCTGGATGGGCGCCAATATGTACGGCAAGCCCTTGCCGTTCAAGGTGATGCACATTTCCGAGTATCTTTCCGACGCGCTGGACAAGGGCAAATTCCGGGTCAAGAAGGTCGACAAGAGCGTTACCTACCATGACCCGTGTCAGGTTTCCCGGCGTGGCGGCGCCACCGGTGCCGCACGCAACGTGCTCAAACATCTCGGCGTGGACTTTCGCGAGATGGAGTATGGCGGCGATTACAACTGGTGCTGCGGCGGTGGCGGTGGTGTGGTGACGATCAAGCGCGCTGATCCTTTGCGGCGCCGGGTCTTCAAACTGAAGATGGACCAGGTGGAGCAGACCGGGGCAGACGAGTTGTTGTCGAGCTGTGCGAACTGTCGCCAGAGCTTTGACGACTCGCAGGAATACTTCAACTGGGATTACAGGATGGGCAGCCTCATGGAAATGGTTGCAGAGAATCTCGAGGGAGACGGGTCATGAGTGCACGAGTCGTAGTTGATCCCGTCACCCGAATCGAGGGGCACCTGCGCATCGAAGCGCAGATGAACGGCAATGAAATCGGACAGGCCTATTCGTCGGGCACGATGGTCCGTGGCATCGAAATCATCCTGCAGGGCCGGGACCCGCGCGACGCCTGGGCGTTCGCGCAGCGCATCTGCGGCGTTTGCACGCTCGTGCATGGCATGGCATCGATTCGCGCGGTCGAAAACGCGGTTGGCGCCAGAATTCCACCGAATGCCGAACTGATCCGCAACCTGATGATCGGCGCCCAGTACATCCACGATCACGTCATGCATTTCTATCACCTGCATGCTCTCGACTGGGTGGATGTTGTGTCGGCACTCAGCGCCGACCCGAAGGCGACTGCCGCCCTCGCGACGTCGCTGAGCAGCTACCCGCGCTCCTCGGAAGGCTACTTCCGCGATGTGCAGACCAAGGTCAGGGACTTCGTCGATGCCGGGCAACTCGGGATTTTCGCCAAGGCGTACTGGGGGCATCCCGAATACAAACTGCCGGCCGAAGCCAACCTGATGGCCGTTGCGCACTACCTCGACGCACTCGAATGGCAGCGCGACGTGGCGCGCCTGCATGCGATCTTCGGCGGCAAGAACCCACATCCGAACTTCGTCGTCGGCGGCGCCCCCTGCCCTATCGACCTGAACTCGGACTCTGCGATCAATTCGAAACGACTTGCCGAGGTGCAGGACATCATCAACAGGATGAAAGCGTTCGTCGAGCAGGTCTATGTGCCAGACACGATTGCTATCGCGAGTTTCTACAAGGACTGGTTCTACCGCGGTGAGGGCCTCGGCAACTTCCTGTGCTTCGGCGACCTGCCGGGCACGAGCATGAATGAGCCCGACTCGTTTCTGTTTCCGCGCGGTGCGATCCTGAATCGCGATATCGCGACGATTCACGAAGTGTCACTGGACGACCCGAATGGTGTGCAGGAATTCGTGTCGCACTCGTGGTACGACTACTCGGGCGGCAAGGAGGCCGGCCTGCACCCCTGGGCAGGGGAAACCAATCTCAACTACACGGGGCCGCAACCGCCCTACGAGCAGCTCGATGTCGAGGAAAGCTATTCCTGGCTGAAATCGCCGCGCTGGAAAGGGCATGCGATGGAAGTGGGTCCGCTCGCGCGCGTCCTGATGCTCTATGCGAGAGGTCACGATCAAACCCGGTACCTTGTTGACAGCACACTGCAACAGCTCGAGCTGCCGACCCGCGCGCTGTTCTCGACACTGGGTCGAACAGCGGCTCGCACCCTCGAAACCGCGATCCTGGCCGACGGAATGCAGACCTGGCTGGACGCGCTCATCGGCAATATCAGGGCCGGCGACACGAAGACCTTCGATGACGCGCTATGGGAACCGCAGAGCTGGCCGCGAAGTTGCAAAGGCGTCGGCGTGATGGAAGCGCCGCGCGGCGCTTTGTCTCACTGGGTCGTGATCGAAGACGGCACGATCGCGAATTACCAGGCGGTTGTGCCGAGCACCTGGAACGCCGGTCCACGCGACCCTGGCGGGCAGCCAGGCGCTTACGAGGCTGCGCTCGAGGATGCTCACGAGATGCACGATCCCGGGCAACCGCTCGAGATTTTGCGCACGATTCACAGCTTCGACCCGTGCATAGCCTGCGCAGTCCATGTGAGCGACCCGCAGGGCAACGAACTGGTCGAAGTCAAAGTGCGCTGATTCCGAGCCCAACGCCGGGACGCGGCGGAACCATTCCGATTGCTAGAGTCGGACGCTTTACTGCGCGCGGTCTCCGCCTGCGGCGAAACGCCGGAACAGGTCGCGGCGGTTCAACCGGGTGTCCCCGCTTCCATTTTCTTCCCGCGCCTCTCTGCTGCACAGCAGCCTCAATGTCTCGACGGCGACCGCACGCGCCATTGCCTGGTCCGGGAAGTCCGCAACGCTCCTGAAAAGCACGGCGGACAAGGTGGTCCCGAGGTACTCGTCGTGACTCACGATGAACTCCACCTCGTCGCCCGGCAACTCGATCGCGCAGGTACTGCCCTGCGGGCGATCGTCCCAGCGGTCCGATCCGGGCAGGAGCACCAGATTCATGAACCAGGGGGTGAGAAGAACGCCGAATTCGTGCTCGTCGAGCCTGCGCATGCCGATGGCCTCTACATCGATGGCCGGATTGACGATCGGCAGATCCCGGAACGTCTCCTCGTAAACGCGCTGGTAGTGGGCGACC
>JARRMH010000301.1:0-3665 GCA_037386205.1 Woeseiaceae bacterium
AGCTGCAGCAGAACCCCCAGTTTGCGTAACTGCCCGACAACCTGCGGGAGAATCTGCGTCGCAACGTTCTCGAGCAGCTGATTCAGCAGCGTGTCATCGACAACTACCTGTCCGAGGCCGGCTATCGGATCAGCGATACCCAGCTCATGGGCATGATCCAGCAGACGCCCGACTTCCAGGTCGACGGCAAATTCGACATCGAGACCTACCGGCGGGTGCTCGCCGAGAACGGTTACCTGCCGGCGGATTTCGAGCGCGCACAGCGCGTCACGCTGGTGCGTAACCAGCTGCAACGGGGCATTCGTGGCTCGGCGATCCTGGCGCCGTCGTCGTACCGCCGCTACCTGAACCTCGCCGGTGAGCAGCGCATCGTGGCGCTTGCGACGCTGACCGAGGACACGGTCGCCGACGAGATTACGATCACGGACGACATGGTCACGGCGTATTACGACAACAACCCGACCCTCTACCAGGTGCCGGAGTCCGCGGACGTGCGGTATGTCGAGGTCACGCGCAGCGACGTCGCGCAGTCGGTCGATGTCAGTGAACAGGAACTGCGCGAATACTACGAATTTAACCAGGACCGCTACCTGCAGGACGAACAGCGTCGGGCGAGTCATATCCTGATTACGTTCGGCGACGACGCGGCGGCTGCGGAGGAGCAGGCGCAGGCGCTGCTGGCGCGGATTAAAGCCGGCGAGCCGTTCGAGGATCTTGCGCGGTCGAACTCCGAAGATACCGTAACCGCTCCGCAGGGCGGCGATCTCGGTACGCTGACGCGCTCGCAGATGCCGGGTGATCTCGGCAGCGCCATCTTCTCGATGGAAGAGGGCGCGGTCGAAGGTCCGATCGAAACCGAATTCGGTTTCCACATCGTGCGACTCGACGAAATCATCGAGCAGGGACCCCTGCCGTTCGAGCAGGTCCGCGCCGAGCTGACCGCCGAGCTGCAGTCGCAGAAGGCGGACAGCCTGTTCCTCGAGCGCGAGCGCGAGATGTCCGACGCATTGTTCGATGCCGACTCGATCGACGAGGTGGCGGATGCAATCGGCGTGGAGGTCCAGACGGTCGAGGGCTTCACGCGCGAGGGCGGCGAGCCGCTCGGCGATGCACCCGAGATCATCGATGCCGTATTCGACGAGCTCGTATTGTCGGGTGAGCAGCTGTCGGATGTCGTAGAGGTTGATGCCAGCCGTTCGCTGGTCTTCCAGGTGACCGACCACTATCCGGCGACGCGGCGGCCGCTCGAAGAGGTCCGCGATCAGGTCGTCGCGGCATTGCGGGCGGAGCAGGCCGAGACGTTGATGGCTGAAAAGGCCGACGAGATGATTGCGGCCGTCGAAGGTGGCGCCGGGTTTGCGGAGGCAGCCGAGGCCATTGGCGCCGAGGCAAGCGATCCCGTGACCATGCGGCGCAACAGCCAGGACGCGGACCAGTTCGTATCGGTCGCCGTCTTCACGGCGGCCAAGCCGACCGAGGACGATGCGACGCTCGGCAGCACGCGCAACGGCGAGGGTGGCTACACGGTGTTCAGTGTCGAATCCGTACTGCCGGGGCGGCCCGAGGCACTGCCGGTCGAACAGCGTGACGCCGGCAAGGCCCAGCTGACGGACCAGGTCGGCGTCGGCGACTTCATCGCATTCGTGCAGGCATTGCGCGAGGATGCCGAAGTGATCATCAACGAGGATGCGCTGGCCGCCCCCGATCTCCTCTAGTAAGCTCGCCCGAACCAAACAAAAAGGTGCAAAAGGTGCCAGTCACCTTTTAGCCGAAAAAGGTGACTGGCACCTTTTAGCGTTGCACCTGTTTCCACGGGGGAAACTATGCGCAAGATCGCTCTGCACTGGCAGATCCTGATCGCGATCGGGCTCGCGGTGATCGTGGGCTCACTCGTCAAGTCCGGCACGACCGACGACTTCGCGCCCAATATCTTCGGCGTGCCGTTCGTCGCGATCTTCGATTACATCGGCACGCTGTTCCTGAACGGCCTGAAGATGATCATCGTGCCGCTGATCACCTCGTCGATCATCGTCGGCGTGGCCGGTATCGGTTCGGGTGGCAACCTCGGCGCACTGGGCGGCAAAACCCTGCTGTTCTATGCGACGACGACGCTCGCGGCCATCCTCGTGGGTCTCGTCATCATCAACGTCGTGCAGCCCGGTATCGCGGACGGCCAGCCGGCCGGCGAGCTGCTCGCGCTCGAGGCCAATACCGAGGATATATCCTCGCGGGTCGAAGGCAGGGGCGTTGGTGACGTCGCGGAAGTCTTCAAGCGCATGGTGCCGGCCAACGTCATCCAGGCGGCAGCCGACGGGCAGATGCTCGGCCTGATCTTCTTCTCGATCCTGTTCGGCTACTTCATGACGCACCTGACGCACCAGTTTGCCGAGCCGCTCTTCAATTTCTGGAACGGCGTGTTCCACGTGATGATGAAGATGACCGAGTGGATCATGATGTTTGCGCCGATCGGCGTCTTCGGGCTCGTCGCCGAGGTCATGGCGACAGCCGGGTTCTCGGCGGCCAAGCCGCTGGCGATATTCGCGTTATGCGTGCTGATCGCCCTGGGGCTGCATGCATTCGGCACGTTGCCGTTGTTGCTGCGCTTCGTCGGTCGCGTCAAACCCTACCGGACGCTGGCGGGCACCTCGCCGGCCATGTTGACGGCGTTCTCGACAGCCTCGTCGTCGGCGACGTTGCCTGTCACCATGGACTGCGTCGAGGACAATATCGGCGTGTCCAACAAGATTTCGAGTTTCGTGTTGCCACTCGGTGCCACGGTCAACATGAACGGTACCGCGCTGTATGAGTGCGCGGCGGCCGTGTTCCTCGCGCAGGCCTACGGGCTGGAGCTCAGCTTCGGCGTGCAGTTCTCGATCGTCGTGATCGCGCTGCTGACGTCGATCGGCGTGGCGGGCGTGCCGTCGGCGTCCCTGGTCGCCATCGCCATCATCCTGGCCGCGGTGGGCCTGCCCGTCGAAGCCATCGGCGTGCTGATGGTCTTCGACCGGCTGCTCGACATGTGCCGCACGAGTGTCAACATCTGGGGCGACGCTTGCTGCGCGACGATCGTCGCGCGCCTGTCGGGAGAAAAGACGTACGTAGGGCTGGAAGGCAACGGCAAGCCCGAGGAAGAACCAGCCTGAAATTCCGGTTAAATTCGGGGGACAGTTTACTTAATTGAGAAATTCCGGGGAATCTAAAAGGTGACTGACACCCTTTATTCGTCGTCTTCGTCGAAGACCATGCCCATGATATTGACGCCGGCGTCGACGAACGTCGTTTCGCCCGTGATGCCGGAGGCGAGATCGGAGCACAGGAACGCCGCCGTATTGCCGATCTCCTCGATCGTGACCGTGCGCCTGAGCGGCGAGGCCTTGACCGCGTAGTTCTGCATCTTGCGAAAGCCCCCGATGCCTGCCGCCGCCAGCGTCTTCACAGCGCCCGCAGAGATGGCGTTGACCCGGATCCCTTTGGGCCCGAGATCGGCGGCCAGGAAGCGCACACAGGCCTCCAGGCTGGCTTTCGCGAGCCCCATCACGTTGTAGTTGGGGACGACCTTGGTCGCGGCGTCGTAGGTCATCGCCAGGATGGCTGCATCGCGGCCTTCCATCATCGGCACGGCCGCCTTGGCGAGCGCGGCGAGGCTGTAGGCCGAGATGTCGTGC